>JBGCDN010000731.1:0-2519 GCA_045105495.1 Planctomycetaceae bacterium | reverse complement strand
CACGGATATCCCAATCCTTCGAGCAGATTGGTTTATCGCTCGAGCAACCCGACCACCGCTTTACCATCACCTGCTCAACATTCCCGAACGCGACGCGCAGTTGGAAGCTCGGCTTGGGGTGCGTGCGTTGCGGAATATCCGCAAAGCATAAGTCGATCGCGCTGGGTTGATTAGCAGTGGGATTTCCGAACAGCATCGATTGGTGGAACGGCACGAAGGAACCAATGGCTACTACTGGAAAAGCTACGACTTCAAGCCGACGTCCAAGCGAGGCGACCTTACTCGGTTCCCACTCGGTCCATCGTTTTCGAACCATCCGTATCCGCACATGACGTTTGAGCACGACGGCGGCGAGATCATTTTCCGACTGCCGAACGGTTTGCAGGGTTACATGCTGACAGACGGTGTTGGAAAACGAATCAACGCAGGTCCAACTGACGTGGTTGCAGACAAGACTCGTGTTTCCGGCAACGTCGAAATCGTCAACGGTCTGTCCTGCATGGCTTGTCATACTCAGGGGATGTTGCCTGTGGAAGACATTGTGCGTGATAGCTCCGCTTTGGGTGGTGAAGCACGCAACTTCATGCGACGTCTTTATCCGCGAAGAGAAGAAATGAACCAGCTGATTTCGGAGGACCGAGATTTCTTCCGGACTGCGGTTCTACGGGCGATGAAGGGCATGACCGAAAACGATTCGGCTTTGGTCAAAGCAGACGGCAGTGTGCTTGAACCGGTTGGTCCGCTAGCTCGGTTCTACGCCATGCAAACGCTGGGCTTGGAAGAGCTGTCAGCCGAACTTGGCGTCGGACCGGAATATCTCCTGGCAGCCATCCGACTGAACGACAAGCTGCGAAACGCTGGGCTCGGACCGTTGGCAACCGGCCAGGGGCGTATGAAACGGTTGATTTGGGAAGACACTCAGCATCTGGTTTCTCCATTCCAGCGGGCTGCCAGCATGCTGCGATTGGGGACTCCCAAGGCCATTCGTCGATAGTGAGTCGGGCTCGGCACCTCAGGCTGGATTTAACTCTATGGGGTGTCGGGTTGTTGGTGGGGCAGGGATGCTGCGACGGAGAAGGGATTACGAATCAGGACAACTCGGGCAAAAGAAATCGCGAAAGGATTTCGAAATGTTGTCATCAAAGAAAACACAAAGTTGGTTCGCTGGGGCACTCGTAGTACTCATGGTTGTTCAACATGCCGAAGCTGGCCGCAAGCTGCATGTTGTGATTGCAGCAGACATCAGCGACGCCAGCATTGGCCGCTACTGCCAGACCGACGCGAACAAAGTGAGAACGCTGTTTCAAAACAACGTTCATCATCAGGAAGTCGAGATTCATGAAGTCGCGACCTCGAACATCAATCAGGTTGGTATCAATCAGGTTTTACAGAACGCCCGAATTAGGCCGGAAGACGCGGTTGTCTTCTACTATTCCGGCCACGGCAACTACGCACGCAATGGTCAGCACTACATGGTCGTGAGCGGCAATTGGACTGCCCGCAGTGCGGTGATTGCATCAATGAAGTCGCGGGGAGCCGGGTTGGCCGTGCTGGTTACGGATTCGTGCTTTAACTTCAACGATGTCGATCCGCCAGAGCGGCGAGCCAACGTGCAGATGCGAATGGCCGCAACCGCGCCGTTGTTTCGAAAGCTGTTTTTCGAGACGAATGGATTCGTCGACATTAACTCGTGTCAGCGTGATGAGAAGGCAGCGACACACGCTGACTATTCACTCGGGTCAGTCTTCACCAAGGCGATGGTCGACTGTATGGGCACAAAGTCCAACATGGAAACAGAAACATGGCAGTCAATTGTGAACGAGATCTCGCAGGAGACATCTCGACAATTTGGTTTGCTGCATCCTGATGGGGAGACTCTGGAAACGGGCGACGGCAACTTCGTAAATCAACGGTCACAAACTGTTGCCCGCTTGGCGATGAACGTGTTCGGACATGACCCCGGTCCGGGGATTGAAGGTGGTGGTGGGCCCGCGCCAGGTGCTGGCTCGCCAATTGAAACTCTTGAATTTGACTTCAACATCCACCCTCGCACGGGACGCACAACAGAGCAGCAAACGAAGTACGTGTTCTACCCAAACACGGGCCAGACACGAACCTACCCTGGTCCGCTGAAATCGTTGGGGAAGGCCAGCATTGTTAAGGCATCAGACGGCACTAAGTACTGGCGATGGCCACGTGTGAAGAATCCCGATGTGATCGATATGGAACCGGTCTATGTTCAGGCGATTCTCTCGGGTCCCGGTGGTTCGCCGGGCGGCGACGGGGGGCGCCCTGACGGTATGATCGCCGATGCCCGTCTTGGGATTCTGGTGAAGAACCATTCTGGATCGGGTGTCATGATTCGTCGAGTAGACGCGGGTGGACCGGCAACACGATGCCTGGGTTCGGACGGCAAGACCTGGCGTTTGGAAGCCGGAGATCAAATCACGCACATCAACGGTCAGCCCATTGAAAATACGCGAGCCTTCACTCGGGCGGTTCGCAATTCACCGTCCATG
>JBGCDN010000730.1:0-3443 GCA_045105495.1 Planctomycetaceae bacterium | reverse complement strand
GTCGGCAAGAACTTCCAATGCCAGTTCTGAGAGTCGATCGACATCGTAGAACCCGCCCAGCAAGCCATTCTGTCCGTGCTGAATCATCTCGCGAACCGGTGGCGTATCTGAACCAAGCACCGTGCATCCGCACGACAACGCATTCATCATGGACCAGCTTAGGACGAACGGCACGGTCAGGTAGATGTGCAGATCTGACAAGCTAAAGACGTCAATCAAGGTGCTCGGATCGACGCGTCCGGTGAAGATGAATCGATCCAGATCGTAGTCGTCCTGGTTCAGCACATGTTCGCGGAACGTCTTCTCCTGAATATGGTTTTCGTCACCGCCGTAGCAAACTCGATCAGAACCCACGCACAGAAAGACTACATCATCGCGTGCATCGCAAATTCGTTTTGCGACCTTCATGAAGATGTCGAAGCCTCGCATCGATTCGAAACCACGAGAGACGTACGTGACGATTCGTTTGCCTTCCGGGATTACATGTTCGCCGATCTTGCGTTCAACATTTGTCCGACGTTGCCAGATGCTGGTGTCGATGCCGTCGAAAATGGTCTCGAGCTTCGGCTGATACTCAGTCGGGAACAAACTTCGTTGCCATCCGGTTGGGCAGTAACCACGTTTGCAGGTGTTGAGATCCACAAGAATCATGGCGTTGCGAGTTCGCGAACGCAGGATCGTGAGTTCCTCCGTGGGGAACTCCTGGCGAAAGTCCAGGTCTGAGCCTTTGCTGCGATAGAAGTACTCGAAGTAGTTGAGGATGGGTGTGTCGTAGAGGTCTGCCAGGAACGCGGTCGATCCGAACCCGCTGTGTCCGACAATCAGATCTGGCTTGAGTTCTGGATGAGCCTTGCAGGTTTCGTAGACACCGTGGGCATGCCACGTCGCGTTCTCGAACGTCCGGCTGCAAAAGTGTGTCGCTGCGGTCGCGCCGCTTTGTGTTTTGTATTGAATTCGACGAATGCCGTTGATGTTCTCGTCTGGTAGTTCAGACACGAACGAGCATTGATAGCCCTTCTTTCGAATCAGGTGCCCCGCAATATGGCCAAACTGCGCGGGGAAGTTCTTATGGACGAAGAGAATATGCATGGTGCAGCAATCTCAACTCTCGACAAAAAACACGCGAGCGACCCGCAAACAGACAATGCGTTGGCCGCTCGCCGAAGAAAGTTCGCGTTACTTTGTAGCCACGTCTTTTTCGAAGTGACCGTGTTCTGCAGCCATCATGGCACACAGATAGTTCAGTCGAGCGGCTGCAACGATTTTGTTGAAGTCGATCTTTTCAATGGTGTCTGTCGGCTTGTGATAGTCCGGGTGGAAGCCGCCAAAGACGAACGTCACGGGAACACCCTTCTTCGCAAAGTTGGCGTGGTCGCTACGGCGGTAAACGCTTTCCATGTCGTACTCGAAGGTGAAGCCAATGTGGTTATTGGCGTCCATGGTCAGGTTGTGGAGCCCGGTTGAGATTCGCTTGCTACCGACAAGGTGAATGTGGCCGATGTTCTCTGCAGCGGTTTCCTGATCGGTTTCTTCGTTCCGTCCAACCATGTCCATGTTCAACATGCAAACCATGTCTTTCATTGGTTTGGTCGGGTTGTCCGCGTAGTAGGCAGAACCAAGTAGCCCAAGTTCTTCACCTGAAAATACCATCATCAGAATACTGCGTTTTGGCTTTACAGGATTCGTCTGGAGAGCCTTCGCTATTTGCAGAAGAGCCGTGGAGCCTGAACCGTTGTCGTCTGCACCGTAGTAGATCTCTTTCCCACGTGTGCCAAGGTGATCAAGGTGTGCGCCGATGCAAACGTGTTCGTGCTTGAGGTTTGGGTCTGATCCTTCGAACCAACCAATGACGTTTGGGACTCCAACGGTTTCTCGAACAACTGCGATGTCGCTTACTGCTGCAATGTTCGTGGCGATCACGATATTCGACTCTGGCGTTTCAGAGAAGAAGTCGTCTGCCAAGTGGCACAGGCTGGCTAGTTTGTTGGCGTCTTCAACCGTAACTGATACGGCAGGTCCGCCTGTGGGGATAGATGCGTTTCTGCCAACGCGGTCCGAGATGATTGAGCGCGTTGTCACTCGAATCATTGCTGCCGGCTTGGCATCGGTGATCACCTTGGGCATCGGACTGGTTCGGAACCGACGACGCGATGGAGCCGCTTTGTAAACGACAATCTTCCCGGCAAACTGTTCTGCCGATCCAACGCTGGCCTTCGCATCAGCGAGGTTCACAAAGACGACTGAGCCCTCGCCCTTAGATTCTCCGACGTAGGAACTCATCCCGAACTCAACGTCCGCTGCTTTCCCGTTGAGTGTGAGTTGTGTCTTGTCTGATACGCCGATTCGCACCAACGGAACTTTTTGGAACCAGGTTCCATCGGTTCCAGCAGGCTTGAAGCCGCATTTCTCAAGTTGTTCTGCATACCACTTTGCAGCCAACTGAAATCCATCTTGTCCGGAACCGCGACCGGCGAATTCATCACCGGCAAGAATCGAAAGATGTTCTTTCGCCTTCTCTGCATTGATGCTGTCGAAGCCAGCCTTGTATTGCTCGGGAACAGGCTGAGTCGTAGCAAACTGCGCGGAGGCGCTTGAAGTGAAGAGAGCGACCAGCGCAAAGCAGGCCCAGCTTAATGCAGGTTTTCGCATGAGGTACTTTCGATATGCGAGTATTGGCGGGTTATGAGGCGACTGACCGAATGGCGGTTAGCAATTCCTCAAAATGGATTGGTTGTGTCATGGGGTTGGAAATCGTTGTGCGAAGCCATGTTTCGCCGTTCAGAACCGTCTGCACGATGTAGAATTCACCGCGCTCGAGTAGCTTCTGACGAGCCTTCTTGTTGACATCGCAGGTGTTCCCCGTGCCAGCAGTGTAGCGAAAACAAACGATATTGGTTTGCGGCGCGATAGCCAATTCAAAATCGTTGGCGGCGTCGAGAAGTTCAGCGAAACCAGCGGCGAGATCATTAAGCCGGGTTACGTTTTGATCGAAAAGCTCCCATCCATGCGTGGCAACGATGCTGGACACCTTCACGCTCAGCATGGTCTTGGTGCACTCGAAGGTTCTCTTCGCGAGATTGAACCATTCCGGCGAATCTGATTCTGACCATAGATAATCTGCCTGCTGAGCAAACGAGCCGTAGCTCTTGTGTCCTTCCCGAAACAACAACGCGCTGGTGATGGCTGGTGTCATGAGCATCTTGTGGAAGTCCAGAGTCACGCTGTCTGCCAGTTCTAAGCCGGAAACAAGATGCCTGTATTTTGCCGATGGACCGTTCGCCGCCCCGTGCGCTCCATCGACGTGGACCCAGAGTTTGTTTTTCTGACAGAAGTTGCCAATGGCCTGGACATCGTCGAACGAACCCGTCGATGTGGTGCAGGCCCTGCCGACGACGGCGATTCCAGTCAGACCCCGCTGTTCGGCTTTGGAGAGTTCGTCGGAG
>JBGCDN010000729.1:0-3347 GCA_045105495.1 Planctomycetaceae bacterium | reverse complement strand
ACGACCCGCGTTTCCGAGTAACCGTCGAACAGTATGTCGAAGGTCGCGGCTGGACCGTGTTCATGAGTATTCCCGGTTCAGTCGGCAGCGGAAGTCGGTCGGTGGTCCTGCGTCCGAAGCTGGCAACGGCCACCGAAGAGTACGCTCACTGGGTAATCGCCCATGAATTCGCCCATGCGTTTCTGCGGCATGGCGATGGTGGGGATACGACTCACTTGGAACGAGACGCCGATGCGACCGCAGCAGAGTGGGGTTTTGCTCGGCCTTAGGCAGCGAGGCTTTACCTCGGTCGTTCGAGCGCTGCGGCGATGAGATGGCCTCCGAATCCGAGCGACGTTTTGAGCTGCGTGGTCCAATCAGGTTCCAGCAGCGAGAGCCCAATTTCGATGCTGCCGGCTGCGCCGAGGCAGTGGCCGATCTGCGACTTGTAAGCCCTGCGCTGTATTGCTCGGTCACCAAAAATGGCCCGGATCGCGTTGCCTTCACACAGGTCGTTGGGCTTCGTGGCGGTTCCGTGCAGGTTTAGAAAATCGACTTCCTTGGGAAGAATGCCGGCCGTCGACAGAGCCATTGAGATGATTGCTTCCAATGCCTCGCCTGTCTCATCAATCTGGGTGATCCCCGTTGGATCAGAACCGGTTGCCGAAGCCAGCCAGCGTGCTCGAACATTTGAGCCAGCAGCGATCGCGTCGTGTTCCTTTTGCAGCACGAACACCGCCGCGCCTTCGCCGACGAGAAAGCCATCTCGGTCGTCGGAGAACGGTCGAACAGCGTGTGCGGGATCATCGAAGTTCTTCGCTAGAACACCGAGTCGGCTGAAACTATTGAGAACCCAATCGCAAAGAGAGGCATCTGAACTACCAGCCAGGACGACGTCACAATAGCCATCGTCAATCAACTGAACTCCGCGCGCGACACTTGCCAGCCCGGTTGCGCAGGCGGCGATTGGGCACAAGCACGGGCCGGTTGCCGATACAGATTGAGCGACATGGATAGCTGGCGTATTTGGTTGGAACCCGGGAAACGCGACGGCGCGGTGACCGCTTATGAAGTCATCAGCGTAGGTGTCGAGTAGGCCTTTGCTGGTACCGACGACGCATCCGAGCCGTGTTCGGTCGATGGAACCCAGATCGATACCCGCGTCGAGAATCGCTGCCTGAGCGGCAACAACAGCCATCTCGACGACTGCATCCTGTCCCGACGTCGGTTCAAACTTCGCGCGGCCACCGGCGTAGAGTCCGGGCTTTCGTTCTTGGGCCACAGGTGGTTCGGCAAGCCACTTCAGACCCGATTCACCTTTGGCAACCGCTTGGCTGATCTCGCTGAGATCTGTTCCGAATGGTGTTACCAATCCGACGCCGGTAATGACGGTGCTTGTGTCAGGCACAGCCTGACCTACTGGCGCAGAACAATTCGGACTCGTGGCATCGCCCACCCCGGCTTGGGGGGCGACTCGTGGTTGGCGATTCCGTTTCTGCTCTTAAGGAACGCGGCAGAATGCTGAGATGGGACATCGAATTACGCGTCCAACGGTGACTGCACGGTCGGAAGTCGGTCCTTCTCGACGACGGTTGCCTGATCTTTCTTCACCAGATCTTTTACCTGCCAGACGCCCTCTTTGAATTCATCTTTGCCAGCGATGATGGCGACGCGGAATCCTTTTTGGTCTGCGTACTTCAGCTGCTTCTTAAGCTGTTTGGCATCGGGGTAAACTTCCGTGCTAATTCCCGCCTGCCGCAACAGTCGTCCGAGTCTCAGGTAATCTGTCGTGCGTTCCTTGTCGAACATCGTGACGAGAACCGGTGCCGGAGTTTTGGTTTCCGGCAACATTCCGAGTTCTTCCATCGCGGCGAGAAGTCGGTCCAGCCCAAGACTCGCTCCAACGCCGGGGAGCTGCTGGCTGGTGAAGAGTTCGGCAAGATTGTCGTATCGGCCACCTGAACACACGCTGCCGATTGTGGGCAGGTCGTCGAGAAACGTTTCGTAAATTGTGCCTGTGTAGTAGTCGAGTCCGCGAGCGATGGAGAGATCGAGTTGAACGCGATCCTCCTTCAAACCTGCGGCCTTGCAGGCTTCGAACAGCTCTCTCAGTTTGGCGATCCCTTCTTGTCCGGATTCGCTGTCGGCAACCATCGCTTCCACACCAGAGAGCATCTCTTCCGGTGTCCCTGACAGAGCCGCGAATTGAAGAACCTTCTTTGCGGGTTCTTCAGCGATTCCGTTTTCGACCATCTCGGCGATGACTTTTTCTTCGCCGATCTTTAGCAGCTTGTCTAACGCTCGCAGCACGTCGGTCGATCGATCGGCGATCTGCAGCTGTTCCAACACGCCGTTCAGGACCATGCGATTGTTCACTCGGATCGTGAACTTCTCAAAGCCAATGGTCTCAATCAGATCGTTGATAACGAACAACGTCTCGATGTCGGCCGCATTCGACTTGGTTCCAATCGTGTCGAAGTCGCACTGAATGAACTCGCGGTACCGGCCCTTCTGCGGCTTCTCGCCCCGCCAAACGGTTCCCATCGCATAGCGTTTGAATGGCGTCCCGATCTCTTGCAGATGTTGAGCAGAGAACCTGGCGAACGGGATCGTTAGGTCAAACCGCATCGCGACATCGCGGTCACCGCCATCCTGAAATCGGAACAGCTGCTTGTCGGTCTCGTCGCTGCCTTTGCCAAGCAGCACCTCCGCGTACTCAAGCGCGGGCGTGTCGATGGGAGCAAACCCGTAGCTGCGATAGACCTCACGAGCCGTCTGCATAAGAGCTTCACGCGGTAGCATCTGGGCGGGCAGGTAGTCGCGGAAGCCCTTGAGAGTTCTGGGTTTGATACGCATGAGAAAGGAATCAGTTGTCAGGGTTCAGGTGTCAGCCAGTGTGACACGATTTGCTGGTAGTGGTTCAGGCCGGAATCCTAGCAACTGAAGCCTGATTCCTGACCCCTGACACCTCAGATTACGGGCAAACTCACGACATCGCCGGGTTGCCGCTGCTTCTTTGGTGGCAGAATCGCGTGGGCGTATTCCCAGAGCTGTTCGGGAGATTCGAACAGCATGTCGTAGCAGGCGTCGTCGTCGAACTCGCATTCGTCGGTTGTGTATTCGCGACAAATGTCCGGGCGAGTCTCGTAGGTTCCACACCGACCGTCATCAAGTAGATGCTTGCAGTCTGCGTGAACCATGAGATACCAGGCGTCGTCGTCGACGAACAGCGATACCTCGCCATGCATCATGTACCAGCGAATGAAATTGAAGTCGCGGAATGTCTTTGGCTTCTCAATCGGAAGAGCAAAGTAGCGACAGCACTTGCCAGTGCAGTGGTCACAGAGGTTTTCGCCCGGCTTGAGGTC
>JBGCDN010000728.1:0-2566 GCA_045105495.1 Planctomycetaceae bacterium | reverse complement strand
TGAACTGAGCCAAGCGGAGCGCTATCTGGCGTTTGAGGTTGCCGGTTCGCGATACGACATCAGCTACAAGTACGGCCTGCTAATCGCACAACTGGCGATATCGCTAAGTGGTCGCGATCGAGATCTGGTTCTCACCGAAATCATTCACCTGCTGGCGCAGAGGTAACCATGACTGATCTACTTGAGATCATCACGTCAGGCGATCCTGCAACGCGCGATTGTTCGCTGGATTCGGCCTGTGAAGGAATGTCAGCTGATACTCTGCTCGAACAGTGTCAGCAGTTGGACCGATTTCGCCGGACATCTGAGAATCTATACGAACGCGTGCGATCGTTGTTCTTCTTGAACGCGATTTATCGGTTCCATTTGCCCTCTCGCCTTGTTGGGCGTGAAAGTGGATCTATTCCATTCGGTGGTTATGAGAACCTGCTGCGCCGTCGTTTCCCTGAAGCGATCGATGCGTTTCTTGTGACACAAGAGGCTGATGGTCCGTCCGTCACACTAGCCAGCGCGCTGGCTGAGGCTTATCACCACCTGGCTTTTCAGACGCTGGCCGATCAGGTGAGACGTAGTGTTCGCACGGTTCGCGGCAATCAATGGATGTTCCGCACAGGTCATCCGGCTGATGTGCCATTGCGGATTCAGAAGGAACTGTTGCGGTTCGATCCCGACATGCGTGCCTATCCGGTTCTGAGAGAACGGACGGCTGTGCGCATGGACTTTTCGCATAGCGGTTGGAGCGACATCTTCTTCCTGGGCATGGACTTCCCGGAAGGTGCTCGGGTGATCAATGCGTCAGTGGATTTGGCTGTCCGAGGACGTCATCAGAAACCGGTTCCTCCAATTGACGTGAGTCTCCGCGTGATTGATCAGCCTGTTCTTAGGTTGGTGAGTATCGATCTGAACGCCAAAGCGGAAATTGAAGAAATCGCAGAAGTCTTCGATTTCGCTCGCGACTACCTGGGATTGCTGAAGGCCGCTGTGATTGCGGCAGGGTTGATTCCGCCGGGCATGGAAGGTTGCGGCGGTCGAGTGGAGGATGTGTTCTCTCGAATGATCGGCCCCGGTTTGGGGCTAGAAATTGTCAGTCGAGTGAACGACATCCCGAAGGGGTCACGACTGGCGGTATCGACAAACCTACTGGGCTCGTTGATCTCAGCGTGCATGCGCGCGACGGGGCAGGTGACGCAATTTACTGGCAGGCTGGCTGAATCGGATCGTCGGATCGTCGCGGCACGAGCGATCCTTGGTGAATGGATTGGTGGGTCCGGAGGTGGTTGGCAGGATTCGGGAGGAATCTGGCCCGGTATCAAACTGATTACTGGGGCTACTGCTGGTGAAACTGATCCTGAGTTCGGTATCAGTCGTGGTCGCTTGATGCCGCAACACCATGTCTTCACCGACGTAGAGGTTTCGAGCAAAACGCGACAGTTGCTGCAGGACAGTCTTGTTTTGGTTCATGGCGGTATGGCTCAGAATGTCGGACCGATTCTTGAGATGGTGACGGAACGGTACCTGCTGAGAAGTGAAAGAGAATGGGTCGCTCGAAAAGATGCGATCGACATTCTCGAAGACATAACCACCGGGCTGAAAAGCGGCGATATTTCTGCTGTTGGTCGGCTAACAAATCGGAACTTCGCAGAACCACTTCAGAAGATTATTCCATGGTGTTCCAACGCGTATACCGAACGTCTCATTGAAGAGTGCCGCGCGAAGTACGGCGATCAGTTTTATGGCTTTTGGATGTTGGGAGGCATGGCTGGCGGCGGCATGGGCTTCATCTTCGATCCAAAGGTTCGTGGTGAAGCGCAGGACTGGTTGCAGGAGATGATGGTCGCCGTGAAACGCAGCATGGAATCTTCGGTTCCGTTTGCGATGGATCCCGTGGTCTACGACTTTGCGATCAATGACGACGGAACCTTCGCTGAGCTGCAGTCTGATGTGTCACTGCCGGGCGGCTATCATGCCATTATGGTCCCGGACTGGCTCCGAGAAGATATCAAAGTGCTCTCTCCGATGGTTCAGGCCGAACTGGAACGCGTGGGGAATGCCTGTCGCGGTGATGGTTCTGAATCGCAGCTTGCTGTGAAACTGATGAACCGGATTCTGCCATCGACCTCAGAGGAAGAGAAGCAGTCGGAACGTCTGGAAGACATTCTCTCTGGCGGCGGCTTCGACGAGACAGCTCACGAGCAATTACGAGAAGACATTCTGAACCGCCGACTTGGTCTGGCGCAGAATCGTTTGCCGTCGGCAAGCACAATCGAAGATGTCGAATCCGCGGACGGTATCGATGTACGCACCAATGTGGCCAACGACGCAACGGCGCTTGGTTCAAATGCTCTGAGCGACGGTCGAGCGGCTGTTGTCACTCTAGCGGCTGGTGTTGGCAGTCGATGGACGCAGGGTGCCGGCGTCGTCAAAGCCCTGAATCCGTTTTGCAAGTTGTCTGGCCGCTATCGATCATTTCTCGAAGTTCACCTCGCCAAGACCGCGCAGACGGCGAAGAAATTTGGGAAGAGACCGGCTCATATCATCACCACCGGCTACATGACTGAAGGTCCGA
>JBGCDN010000727.1:0-3052 GCA_045105495.1 Planctomycetaceae bacterium | reverse complement strand
TGGACGGAGCGCAGTTTTTGCGCAGTTCGCATCCAGCGGCGTTGAGTGAAGCGAGATAATGTAGCGACCATTGTCGACCGAAACAACAAAAGGAATGAGCTGATTTCGCTAACTCGTTTGCCAATCGGCGATTGCGACGTTCAGGCCAGACCTATTTTGAACGTACGTATACTTTATTCGGTCCTGCTTTTGTCAGTTTGGTGGCACGAAGATGGTTCCTGCCGCGTTTATTCATGAGTCCGTTCGTCTTAGAACGGGACATCGTCCGGGTCTGAACCCAATCGATATTTGGCACGCGATGAACCACTACTGGCAAGTGCCTCCAGCTTTATTTGCCAACCACCCTGTGGATCGACTGCTGCGAGGGCGAAAAGTAAATCGGCCCTGTAATCTGGATGAAGCAACGGCGGCTTTGACGACTGCTCAAGGGTATCGGCTAGCTCTTTGACCTCATGTTCGACGATGTAGTCGATGGTCATCGCGAAACCTGAATTTCGAGTGTTATCGAGTGTGTCGGTTTCGACATGTTGACTCAGTGGAAGCCACGTCCGCCCGCTGGCAACGGACTTGATGATCTCTCTGAAGCCTGCCAACCCGATTCGCGACGTGGGCGTAACGGCACGTGCAGCGACGGCTGTCTCGTACGACTGGATCGACACATGACTGCACCCCTCCACTCCATAGCGGACTCTCTGGACGTAACCGTACTTCGCAAGCGGTGGGAAGGCCTTCTCAGCAGGTGGACCGATTCTAGCCAGTAATCGAACCGCTGCTCGATGAGTGGCTGATTGCTCCTGTGGACTGATGCCGTTGAGCACAGAGATGAGCCGAGGAACGAGTTGATCGCGTGGGCGATCTGCCAGCATCAGTGACTCCATCGCTCTTCTACTGACCGGGAACTTACCTCCGGCCGTATCGTCAACACGAGCAGCAAGCGCGTCGATGACGTTTTGATTATTGACGAAGTGTCTCAAGGCAGATGCGCAGGCCCAACGTACGTCCGGATCTTTATCCTGCAGTCCCTCAAGCAACGGGCCTACGGCATCACTCTCGCGCATTTCTGAAAACGCATTTGCCCAGCTTTGCTCCGCCATTATCCAATCATCTCTGTTTGGGTGACCACGCTTGATGGCTTGCATGATTGCTGGGAGAAGTGGAACGCCATCTTCGCCAAGTGCCTGAATAAGCGGTACTGCTTCCGGGAGATCAGTATCAATGGCTTCTTCCGCGATTGGCAGAACTTCCTTCTGCATCTTCGGATATAGGCTCGCAAAAACTGCTGCCGCCGCAGCACGTACATCGAGTTCCGTCGAACGGACCAACTCTCTCAATTGTGACTCGAGCAACTCTGGATTCTTAACCGAGAGAAGCTTCAGAGAATTCAAAGCCGAGACCAGTAGTGACTGGTCTTTGGTCCTCAACGCGTGTGTGAAGTGTTCGCTACTTGCACTGATATCGACGATGTCATCCCCACGAAGCAACGTGCTTAGCGCTGCGATAGCCGCATCCCGTTTCGCGGGTTTCGCCGAATCAAAGTGCCTTGTAATGCCGTCAATCAGTTGCCCGTCCAATTCCAAATAGCTACCGAGAAACCCTGGCGATGAGAAGTTAACAAGCAGGCTGATGTGGAATCCTGGTACCGGCTCGGGTTCACTCAACCAGCGTGCAACGATGGGAGAAGCTTTCATCTTGCACTTGCGCAAGAGGATCGTGAACTCTGTAATTACATCACCGCTGTTCAACGGAGCGTCCCCGGATGCAAACTTCGGTTCAACGATCAGAGGACGGAGCTTGTCGAGGCACGAAACAACCCGGTCATCTCGAATTTGATGCATGCGTTAAAGGGCCGAAACGGCAACATCAGGCTCTTTCGATAGCGCCAACGTTGCGAGTCGTTCAACCGACGCTTTATCCGAAGGATCCACGATCGCGATGGATTCCGCAGCACATAGCTGAGATAGCAAGTCCTCCCAATCCATGAGTTTCCGCAGTTTGGGCAAATAGCGCGACGACCAGCTAGCCGCTGAGATGGCTGCGTGTCCGACAGAGGTCTCTTCTCGCAAACAAGATGCCAGGACGTCTTCCAATGCGTTCGCCTGCTCTGCTGTCCTAACAAGACCGCACCCGAAGTGTCGATCTTGGGGCGACAGCGAACTCATGAATTTTCGAATCTCCGATGGCTCATACCATCCTTCCGTACCACATCGCGCGATGGCAGCCTCGCGGACTTCCGGATTAATTGACTTGCGGAGCTCGCGGACCTTGGCACGGACCTTCAATCTCTCCATTGGTTCGATGGAGTCGTAGATGTGTTGAAAGGCTCTCGTGCGTCGGACGAGCTTTGGAAGCAGCTCTACCACGCGTTCCTTTTGCCGTTCGAGGATCGCCAACGCCGCCAATTCAGAGATGGCCTGATCGCTGTCCGATATCAGCGGTTCAAGCAGCTCTGCGTTGAAGTCAGCAGTTGCTTGGTACGCTCTCATTGTCGCGTATCGAACGACCCGTTTCTTATCGCGAAACAGTCTCGCAATCACACTATCGGGGGCAGAGCCAGCTTCGATCAGCCGCTTTCCAACCACCGCTCGCGCTATAAAGTTCTCCCCAGTAATGACGTCGGCGACGGCTCTTGGACCGGCTCCATGCGAAAGCTGTAAAAGTGCTCTGTCAACGCGGGCCTTCACCCTGTCCGGCATCGCGTAGACCGCCTCCAGGTCCTCTGGGTAATCCGAAATCAGGCCTCGGAACTCCCGCGACCAATCGTCAGGCTCTCCACTTGGAAGAATTAGGGCAGCTGCGAATATGACGTTGGCAAATACTTGCATGCTCTAATCCACACAAAGTCACGGGTTCCGGAATAGGCAAACAAGGTTCAAGCCTTCTCACGGGCCACGCGGTCAGACGAATCTGCCGAGACTTCGCTTCGCTTGATCGCGGCTTACTGCTGGCTTACTTCTTTGGGATTCGCTTCAGGGTTTCGAGGAGGAACCGCCAGTACTTTTGTAGCGAGCTAATCTGAGCACACTCGTCTGGTGAATGCGCGCCGCGGATGTTG
>JBGCDN010000726.1:0-22284 GCA_045105495.1 Planctomycetaceae bacterium | reverse complement strand
TAGTCGCTAAAGGGGGGGGGCAGAAAGGGGGCAGATCCAATAGTGTTCAGCACGCGATTAATGGTCAATGCGTGAAGCGGCACGGATCATCACCTCGTGGCATGATCAAATCATCTGGGAGTCCGCCAATCATGTGTCAATAATATGCTGTGTCCGCTGCGTTCCCTTTTTCCCTTGGCAGCTTTTTCGTTGTTCCGGAGAGGTCATCTAAGCTCCTCCGCACTTCCTGATGCGTCCAATAACCTGAGCAAGACAGCCTTTGCCTGCGTTCGCTCAGTCTTGGTACTGGAGATGGTGCCGAGCAACTCCCTGCACCCCCTCCCACCAGCCACGGCATGGATGTCCGCCCCAGCGCTTGCAAGGAACTGCATCTGGTGGACGTTACAGAAGCAGCACGCTGCCAAGAACGGCGTAACGCCACTATCGTCCGTGCAGTCAACATCAGTTCCACAGCCGATGAGGAACTTGGTTACCTCCACGCTACCGCTCATGCCAGCATAGTGCAGTGGGAGGGCCCCATTCGCGGGAAAGCTGAGCCCCACGATCGACGCACGAGTAATCTTTCGTTGACTGACCAAGTCAGGCTGCAACCGAACAATCTGCTTTACTATCTCGAGGTTGGAAACGGCTCCCGCAAGTACCGGGCGGCCATCCGGAAGCCGGGGATTATCAAGGGTTTCCAGTATCATCAACGCCGAGGCTGCCTGGTTGAAGGTCAGAGAAGCATCGAGAGCCTCTTCCACCATGGGGCTTCGAGCCGTGACTAATTTCGACTTGAGACTATCCAAGTCCCCTCTAGCGGCGCTACTAAGTACGGATTCACGTGCTCCAGCGGCCAGCAGTAAACCGCGGATCTTCTGAAACTCTGAGTTGTTCGACTTCCTTGCTCTTATAGTCACTCGGTCTAGTGGAGTCATTCCGCGGTTGCTTGCCTGATTCACCGAAGCACCGTTCCTGAGCAGCAGCTCCACCGCAGCACAAGATCGCGCAAAGTGAATCGGAACATTCCCATTATCGTCTCTCGCGTTGACATTCGCTCCTTGAGCTATCAGCGTTTCGGCCATCACGAGATCATTTGTTGTTATAGCTCGCTGCAATTTCTTCGGATCCACTCGCGAGACAGAGATTCCGTCGTTGACGGTCCTTTGAATGGTCTTGCCAGTGCCCGGCTTATGCACTTGGGCTTGTTGATTGTCGCAACCCACTAATCCCGACAGGCATACCAAGACGAAACTTGCCAGCAGCAATTCACGATTAAAACTTGCTGACATAACATGAATGGATTCCATCGTTACCCTCACGACTGCAGTAGGCCTTGCCGTCTCTTACTTTGCATTTGACACAGCAATCAAACTTTAAGTGCTTTAGCTGGCGGTGAACTAGAAGAGCGGTCGCGGAGCCACTGGTCAACGCATGAAATCGCCAACCCAGCCTCACACCAAATCGCCGGAAAACCGCCTCGCACCTTGATCAATAATTGCTGACCGAACGGTATTGAGGCAGGAGCGTCTGAATTCATTGTTTTGCGTGGGAGATGGTGGTTTGCCCGGGATGGCCTTCGTTCGACGAGAGTGCCAAAATCCGGTTAGGGCGCGGCCAATCAGCTGATTGCAAACGGGGTTTGCGGGCGTTAATGTTGGAGGTTCAGGAAAGCTTGGAAGATTCAGGCACTCTTACGAAAACGGAACTCGAAATGCGGTACCTGCGAAAACGTGTTCTAGTCGCTTCTTTGTCTGTAATTCTATTGTGTGCCATGGGAACCACCGCACAGGCGGGTGTTGTTCCCTGGGTTTGGAATTTCTTTTTCGGCCCACCAAACGCGCCGTTGTTTGCGGGACGTCGGTTGCCAGCCAGGTACTGTCCGCCCCCTGCTCCAGCATACGCTTTCGCTCCGCCACCGGTTAGTTGGGCACCAGCGCCTGCGTATACACCAATGGCGTATTCGACTCCGACCGTTGGCTACGCTCCCACTGTTTCTTACGCCCCAATGACGGGTTGTGGAACATGTACAGACGGCTGCGGCTCAACAATCACTTCAGCGGCTCCACTCGTTGCTTCTCCCTTTGAGTACTCAGGCTACATCACGAACAGTAACTGCTGCGGCACTGTTGGTGGCGTCGTTGGCAGTCAGATTATTGACGGCTCGGTGATTAACGGAACGATCACGAACGACGTTGTCGTCGATCCAGCCACGCCAGAATACGAACGAGATAGGGAAGATCGCAGCCGTCGCGATTCCGATCCACCGGTAGTTGATCCACCAGTTGAACCCTCTCGACCAGCAGCTGGGACCGGTTTGGGTGATGATGATGTCGATTTTCGAACACCAATCAATCGATCTCCGGGTTCAGCGCCAGCGGCAGATCCACTGGACTCAGATATCGACTTTGATGCACTTGGAAGAGAAACCAACAAGCCCGTCACTGATCCTGCGGAAGCTGGTTCGGGTGCTCCGGAAGCTCCGTCTTCCACGGGTCCATCTGCTCAACTCCGACGCACGGTTATTTCTACTGTGAGTCTTGATGGCAGCGTTGGAACCGACAGCCAGTTGCGCCGCACCTTCACCAGTGCCCGAGCAAACAAAGCCCGTCGTTCATTCCGATGGATCTCCGTTCCCGGCGACGGACGCAAAGCTCGCCTGTAGTCCTGCTACAGCGGGAGTTTAGTCCCGGACAGGCTTGGTACGCAGTCTACCACGCCAGCGCGCGAAGGTTTTGCCTGCAGGGTTTGCTGCGGAACCACAAATTGCCCACGACGAGTGATCGTGGTCATTAGGATGCTGCGTACGACACAACAGACCCGTGCCACACGCGTGACTGTTGCTTTGCATGCGTAGCATCGAACTTCCTAACCAGCTTGTCTCGCCTTCTGGGTTCCGCGAGGACGATTTCACTATCGCACCGGTTGAATGTCAGCCGGCGAATGGAATCACTGCAGGACCAGGAAGGCCCAATGATCCGCACAAGCTTCGCGCTACTTCTTACCGCCGCTCTTGCATTCGGTATCACCGGCTGCCGAGCAGACCGCCCCGTTCAACACTCTGGTGGAGGCGGCTCTTTGATGCCGGCACCAGATCCATCCTTTGGTGGTGGACATGTTGACGGCCCACCGATGCTTCCCCCGGCTGCATCTCTTGGGCAGCGATTGCGAGCAAATACGGTTTCCAGCCGCCTTCCAGCGAACCCTTTCCGCCGAGCCAGTCGGACGAAAGTCAGTTCACCCGGCCTGCTTCCTACACCGGATACGGGTATGCCTGAGGCTGTTTCTGCTCCCACTCTTTGGTAGCGAACGACTCGACGTGAGCATTAGGCCCTGGGGGCGACCTCAGGGCCGATTGCTTCCATTTGAGGAAACAACCTAAGAAGAGGGCGTTCTAATCTGTTGACGCGGTGCGAGGTTTGCTCAATAATCTCGCCACAACTTGAATCACCGGGCTTTGGTCCGGAGCCTGATTTCAGGCGGGTGTAGCTCAGTGGTAGAGCGCCACGTTGCCAACGTGGCTGTCGAGGGTTCGAATCCCTTCACCCGCTCTTTTTTTATTGGTATTTTGCTCTGCGTCGCTCAGCAGGGGCCTGAGCGAACCTCTCCAGGGATGGCGAAGGGCGGCTTCTGTTGTCCCACACACACCTGTAGCAGACAGGGGATTTACGCCATGTCAGATGATGTCGTAACTGAAGAAACCGACGAAGTCACTGAAGCAGAAGAGACCGAGTATCGCATGTCCCTTACCGTGGACATGGAAGACATCGGCCCCTGCCGCAAGAAGGTGAAAGTTGTCGTTCCGCGAGCCGACTTGGATCACTTCCGAGATCAGGCCGTTGACGAACTTTCTGATCGAGCCGAAGTTCCTGGGTTCCGTCCCGGTAACGTTCCAAAGCAGCTTGTACTGAAGCGGTTCAAGTCTGAAATCGGCGATCAGGTTAAGCAAAACGTTCTGATTAGCAGTCTCGAACAGCTAGCTGAAGAACACGAGCTCGATCCGATCAACGAGCCCAACTTAGACGTCGAAGATCTCGACATTCCGGATGAAGGCGACTTCGATTACCAGTTCGAAGTGGAAGTTCGACCAGACTTTGATCTTCCAGACTACTCCGGACTAACCATCGATCGACCGACGCGTGACGTGTCCGACGAAGAAGTCGGCAAATTCATGACTCAGTACTTGTCACAGTACGGCGAACGTAAAGTTGTCGAAGAAGCTGCCAAGACTGGCGACTTCGTTACTGTCGATATCAAGTTCACCAGTGGTGACAAAGAGCTGAATTCGTTGTCTGGCGTGAACATCGAACTGAAGCCTTCACTACGGTTCACAGACGCTGAACTGGAAGACTTCGACAAGCTGATGGAAGGTGCGAAGGCGGACGACCAGCGTGAAGCTGAGGTCACCGTTTCAGCCGAATCAGAAAACATCGAGATGCGTGGCGAAAAGGTCGTGATCGCGTTTGAAGTGAAGTCTGTGATGCGGCTTGAGATGCCGGAAATGAACAAAGAGTTCTTCGAACGCGTTGGCGTCGAGAACGAAGGCGAGATGAAGGACAACATCCGCGACATGCTGGAACGACAGCTTACGTTCCAACAGCGTCAGTCCGCCCGCGAACAGGTTCTCAGCAAGATTACTGCTTCAGCCGACTGGGATCTTCCGGAAGACTTGGTTCTCAAGCAGACAGAAAACGCGCTACGTCGCGAAGTTCTGGAAATGCAACAGGCTGGGTTCACTCAGCAACAGATAGCTGCTCGCGAGAACGAAATTCGATCGAAAGCGGTTTCGACAACTCGACAAGCCCTGAAAGAGCACTTCGTTCTCGATCGAATCGCGTCGAAGGAAAACATCGAGTGCGAACCGACGGATATCGAAACCGAGATCACCATGATGGCGATGCAGCGTGGCGAATCTCCTCGCCGAGTTCGAGCCCGCATGCAGAAGTCTGGAATGATTGAGAACCTTGAAGCTCAGATTCGCGAGCGAAAGGCAATCGACCACATTCTGGATTCAGCCGAATTCAAAGACGTCCCAGCTCCTGCTGAAGACGAATACACAGCCGCTTCATTGGCTGCTTCAGTCTGCTCGACTGCAGCAACAACAACCGAAGTTGAAGCACCAGCGGAAGACGACGAGTAGAGTTACCGCTGTTGAAATGAGACAAAAGCCCGGAGAGCGATCTCCGGGCTTTTTTTGCGTTGTCAAACTTCTGGAAGCGAGCCAAAGTTCTTCAAAACGCTGATGGTGGCGGCGATTGCTCCTATCGGAATGGCGAGGGTCGCAATCTCTGAGAACAAGGTCGAATGACCACCGGCAAGGCCTCCAGCGACAGCGCGGGCAGCGACCACATTACGTTTCGTTGGTCGGTTACGGACCACAGCCAGCCATGCTGGGAATGCGAAGGCACCTGTGACAGCGGCCAGTCCCCAGCCAAATACCGCTGAAAACACCGCCACCAGTCCAAAAGGCAGCCCGATCAACGCTCCAAGCAAAGCACCGGACCAAACCGTTGCCTTGTAGCCCCGCACCCCAAACGCTCGCAGGCCAAGGCTGGGTACGTTCTTCGCTGGTCTGAGCTCTGACCTCTACCCGAGAGCGGTATGTCGATAGAGATTCTTCAACTGTATCTTCTGACCAATACTCAATGACTCGCCAGATAGTGTACGTTCAGCCCGGATGAAAGCAGCAGACTGGTGCTATCGATTGAGTGTGTTACCTTGGCGGCTCTGAGATTCCCTGGCTGATTTCCGGCGACGATTGAACAAAGATGGCAGCACCAAAGGTATGCGTCCTTCGCGCTCCAGGCACGAATTGCGACATTGAAACAGCTTACGCGTTCGAAAAGAGCGGCGGTCAGCCTGAACGTATTCACGTGTTTCGGCTGCTTGAAGAACCGAATCTGCTGGACGACTTTCAGATCCTCTGCATCCCGGGTGGTTTCAGTTACGGGGACGACATCGGTGCAGGCGTCATTCTATCCCGGCAACTGCGTGGTCGAGTCAACGACGCCATTATCCGCTTCATGCAAGCAGACAAATTGGCGCTGGGTATTTGCAACGGGTTCCAGACGCTGCTGAAAGCCGGCTTGCTAACCCAAACCGGGTTCGATGGTGGCGACGACAAGTTCGAATCGTCCGCAACACTCACTTGGAACGACAACGGCAAGTACACCGCTTTGTGGGTGAACCTCAAGGTTGGTAGCAGTAACAGTGTCTTCCTCAAAGACATCGACGAAATCGAAATGCCCATCGCGCATGCCGAAGGGCGGATCGCGGTTACTAGCGACGAAGTCTTGGAGAACTGGCAGGAAGCTGATCAGATCGCTTTGCGATACACCAATGGCCAACCTGCAAAGTCGGGCGAGATTAGTCAGGAAGTGCTGCCCTACCCTGCCAATCCGAACGGTTCGCTCGACAACATTGCGGGGCTTTGCGATCCAACTGGCCGTGTGCTGGGCTTGATGCCGCATCCGGAACGGTTCATCCATGCGACCCAGCACCCACAGTGGACTCGGCTTGGCCTGAAGGGTGACGGCGACGGTTTGAAGCTATTCCAGAACGCAGTGAATTATTTCGCGTAGTTCATTTGAGAAAACGATGAGCAAACAGGCGGCATCCGGAATTGAATGGACATGCCCGGAATGCGGTCGTGAGTATCGGCTCTCTGCGAAGAAGCAACCACCTGTGGTGTGCAAGCAGTGCGTTCGTCGGCGAGAAAAATCGCAGGCCCGCGAAGGCAAACCTGAACCCATTCCTCCCGTGCTTGAACCACCTGCCCTTGAACCACAACCGACTCAGTCAGCGACAGCGGTTCCGCTTGCGAGCGACGGTGTACTACCGGTCGCTGTCGAATCAGAAATCGCAAGGCAGGAACGCCAGCGACTGCTGGCAGACGTCGCCAACATCAGTCGGACAATGACCTTCTTTCGTCGACTGGTTTTCGGCATGGTCATCGTCATGGTTCTGAACGTTGTGCTGATGGGAGCTGCGTTCTTTTATTCGATGCAGCAACTGTCGTCGCTTGCTGGAGGCGACCCGAATCAGGTTCCTGCCGGACAGCCACAGTTGGGCAATCCGGTCGATCAACTTAAGCAAATCCAGAACAACCTTGGCGAGATGAATGACGTATTGAAAGATCTTGAAGGCGGCCGTTGAACGGTCCCGTCAGGCTTTCAGCTGATCTTCTGCAACAGCGATCGCGGTCAGCATTCCCCGAGCCTTATTGAGAGTTTCCTGATACTCCATTGCAGGATCGCTGTCGGCCACGATTCCGGCCCCTGCTTGAATGAATGCTTGTTTGCCGAGCATCACTATGGTGCGAAGGGCGATACAGGTATCCATGTTTCCCGTAAAGTCGATGTACCCAACAGCCCCGGCATACGGACCACGGCGGTGGGGTTCCATCTCGTCAATGATCTCCATCGCTCTCACTTTAGGTGCCCCGGACACAGTCCCAGCAGGCAACCCCGCGCGAAGTGCGTCGAGGGCGGTGAGTTCTTCGCGAAGCTGTCCGGTGACGTTTGAAGTGATATGCATCACGTGAGAGTATCGCTCGACAACCATGACGTCGGACAATTGGACGGAACCAAAGTCCGCGATGCGACCGACGTCATTACGAGCGAGGTCGATAAGCATCACGTGCTCAGCGCGTTCTTTGGGGTCGGCGAGAAGTTCTTCTGCCAAAGCACGATCTTCCGCTTCCGTCGCGCCGCGTTTTCGAGTTCCGGCCAGAGGGCGAATGGTGGTCTCTCCATCTTCGACTCGAACCATGATCTCTGGCGAGCTTCCGATCAGGTGAACCTCTGGCGTCTTCAGTAGGAACATAAACGGACTTGGATTCACCACCCTCAACGCGCGATAAATGTCCAGCGGCTGCGCGTCTGTTTCGACTTCAAGTCGTTGACTCAGAACGACCTGAAAAATGTCCCCAGCCCGAATGTACTCCTTGCACGATTCGACGGAGTGTTCGAATCGTTCAGGAGAAAAGTTTGCCGTTTTCGGTTCGGCAGGCGTCGACGCGTTCACATTGACGTCGCATGGTCGCAGACTACTCGAGTTGTCCTGTAGCTTTTCACACAGCGAATCGATTGTGTTACACGCGTTTTGATATTCCGCTTTGACGTCCGCGTTTCTTGTGTCGACATAGGCGATCACAAGAACCGTTTTGTTGATGTGATCGAATACGACCATCTGATCGTAAAATTCGAACAGTAGATCGGGCAGTTGGCGATCATCCTGCGGAGGGTTGTTCAACGCTTCGCTGTAGCGAATTGTGTCGTAACCTGCGTAGCCGACAGCTCCTCCGCAAAAGCGGGGCAAAGCTGGAACGTGCACGGCGGCGAACTCATCGAGTAGCAACTGGAGTTCTGCCAGCGGATCTTCCGACTCGAAAGTGCGATCGCGTCCGCCGCCCGCAATTACAACGTTCTTGTCATATGCCGTGATTCTGAGAAACGGAGACACGCCCAGGAAACTGTACCGCCCAATCTTCTCTCCTCCGACCACGCTCTCAAACAGGAAGGATGATTCGGCTGGCTGTAGTCGGTCGTAGGCACTGACAGGCGTCAATGTATCGGCCGTCAGCTGCCGATAAATGGGAACCAGCCCCCCGTTCGGGGCCAACGTTTTCAGAGTGTCGAACTCGGGCTGATGAGTCATTAAATCGGGCAAAGGTGTATCGTGTTCGGTGTTGCACATCGCAAAACACACTGAAATGCGGTCTGCGGCTTGCATGCTAGTTGCCGCAAACACTGTCTGCTACTACGGATGGGACATGATGCCGCGTTCCGCCCGGCTTGACACCCTCAACCCCCGTCATAGAATTCTCGCCCAACTACAGCCTGCGACGGTCGTCTATGAAGAAATGTCTTCAATGCTCCAAGAACGCTGTTCTGCACATCACTGAGATTCAGGATAAAGAAGCTCGTGCCGTGCATCTGTGCGAATCCTGCGCGCAAGAGTATCTGGGTGGGGGTGGAGACGACGAACCGGGAATTGCCGACACTGACATCGCTGAGAAGATCAGTCAGTTGGCGGACGACGACGACCTCGATGCGATGGACAACGTCTCCTGTCCAAACTGCGGCATTCAGTTCAACGAGTTCCGCGCGAAGGGTCGGCTAAGTTGCCCTCAGTGTTACGACGCGTTTGGTGACGAGCTGTTGTCATTGCTTGAGAACATTCATGGCGACACGCGGCACACTGGAAAGTTCCCGCGACGGAACCCTGGCGACAGTCAACGGCATTACGAGCTAATCAAGCTTCGTAACGAACTGCGGCAGGCGGTCGAAACAGAAGACTACGAAACGGCCGCGACGCTGCGTGACAGAATCCAGGCCCTCGAAACGAACCTCGCAGAAGAAGCGTCACCAGACGCCTGAGCGGACGTATGGATCTGGATCTGAACAATCTCGCGATGACGAGCGGCGAATGGCTGCGTGGAGCCGGTCCGGATTCTGACATCGTCATTTCCAGTCGCATTCGTCTGGCTCGCAACATCGCTCGATTCCCATTCGCCAATCGTCTCGACGACGCCGCGCGATCTGAGATCGAGAAGCTTGTTCGCGAAAAACTGGATAAGACCGGTCGTGATTTTCACTACCTGTCAGTCAACGGCCTTGAACCGCTCGACCAGCAGTTTCTTGTCGAACGGCAATTGATTAGCCGCGAACTGGCTGACGCCGAAGGCGATCGAGGCGTTGCGATCACTGGCGAAGAGAACGTCAGCTTGATGATCAACGAAGAAGATCATCTGCGGATGCAGGTTTTGCGTAGCGGGTTCTCGCTGGACGAATGCTGGGAAGACATCAACCAGTTGGACGACTCACTGGAAAGCCAGCTGACTTATGCGTTTAGCGAACGGCTTGGATATCTGACTGCGTGCCCGACCAATGTTGGAACCGGCATTCGAG
The DNA here is from genome assembly GCA_045105495.1 of Planctomycetaceae bacterium. Taxonomy (GTDB): domain Bacteria; phylum Planctomycetota; class Planctomycetia; order Planctomycetales; family Planctomycetaceae; genus CAYNWT01. Next base: position 12,394 of record JBGCDN010000726.1, on the reverse strand, counting down.
TCAGTGTCATGCTGCACTTGCCAGGCTTGCGGATCACCAAAGAGATTCAAAAGGTGTTTCAGGCTCTTCAGAAAATCAGCCTGGCTGTTCGTGGCTTGTACGGCGAAGGCAGTCACGCCATGGGCGACTTCTACCAGATTTCGAATCAGGTAACGCTGGGTAAAACAGAAGCCGAAACGCTGGATAACCTGCGCGATGTTGTGCCCAACATTATCTCGTACGAACGCCGTGTTCGTGATCTGCTGATCAAAGAGAACCGAGGCGATCTGCACGATCAGATCTCCAGGGCATACGGAATTCTACAGAACGCTCGAACGATCAGTTCTGAAGAAACAATGCACTTGCTGTCCAGTGTTCGGATGGGTGTGAACCTGAACCTCATTGAAGGGCTGCCGATCTCAACGGTGAACGAGCTCTTCATCCACACGCAACCAGCGCACTTGCAAAAACTGCGAGGACAGTCGTTGGAGAGCGGCGAACGAAATGCGGCGCGAGCGACGTATTTGCGTGAGCGTCTGCTTCCGGACGAGTAAATCCTCTTCGAAGCATTCGCTGTTTGCTGCATCGCAGACAAACTGCCAGTCCGGGGAGTTTGACGGATTTTGTGATCCAAACGTCCGCTACGGCGTTATCAAGTTAGGAGGAAACTTGATGTCCAAACTCATAGAGGTTTATTCTGCAGCAAATAGTCCAGAAGCTCACCTGCTGGTAAGTCGGCTCGCCGACGACGGAATCCCAGCCAGGATCGTTGGCGAAGCGTTGGGAACCGGGGCTGGCGAGTTGCCAGTAGGTTACGCGACATCGCCGCGAATTTGGGTACACGAAGAACACGCAGAGCGTGCCAGAGATTTGGTTCTCGATTGGGAAGAGGAACGCAAAGATTCTCGCCCCGAACCTTCTTGGAAGTGTCCAGCCTGCGCTGCCGACGTCGATGGCAGCTTTCAAATTTGCTGGTCCTGTCAGCAATGGCGTGAAGACGTTGCCTTGGCTTAGCAGGGCGTTGAAGAATGTAGGCACGGCTATCCGAGTTACTCAGCGATTTCGATCTCGACTTCCTGCATCAAGTCGGCCAGTGGCATGAACACGTCCAGAGCCGTTTCGTCGCCCGGTAAACAGGAATGTGCGACGGTCACGTAGCCGGCTCCGGGGACGCGGGTCGCTTCTTCACTGTGCCGAGGTCTCGCGAACGTGGCATCGAGGGCAGTCCACTTTCCGTTGATCATTCCCTCCGTCCACATGTGAGCCGCGAAAGCGTTTTTGCCGTCAAGATAGATGAGGCCAACGACAACGCGAGAGGGAATGCGTCGGGCTCGAAGTGCCGCAGCCAGAAGCACCGAGTGTTCTGTGCAGTCACCGCGTTTTGTTTGCAGGATTTCAGAGGCAGGCAAAGTCGCTGCAGAGAACGTTCGGTTCCGAACGAGGTTCCCAACTGCTCGCTGTAGTTTTTTAGCGATCAGTGCGGCATCGAACTCGCCGGCTGCTGCTTCGCGAGCAAATTGCTGCACGCTGGTATGAGTGTGATCGATTAGTTTCGTCGACTTCAGGTAGTCGCTGTGAACCCGCTTGTGCTCTCGGCCGGATTTCAACTCACTGGTCGAAACCTGCAACTCAATGGCTCCATCTTTGGTCGCCGTCGACAGTTGTCGCGGTGCGTGATCCAAGGTCTCACCATCCGGCAGTCCGGTAATCCGATAAACGGCCTCAGTTGCATCGCGGCCATCCTTTAACGATTGGTCCGTTGTGACAAACTGTGTGAGCAGGATGTCAAACTGCCGGGCGTCTTGTTCAGTCTGAGCCTTCGACCGTTGAGTCAGTTGCTTCAACATTGTCAGGCCATCGTGCTGGAATTCAGATAGCTGAATCTGGCCTCGCTTGTTCATGTACAGCATTTGGCTTCCAACAGGCTTGTCGCTGCGAACAACTGTCAGTGGCAGCAACTTCATTCTTTCCCGCGACGGCAAGATCGTGGTGCGCCAGTTGCCAGATGTGATTGTGAACGCGACCGAATCAGATCCCTCCAACGCGTTGAAACGGACCTTGGTTCGGACCGGCATCGGGTTAGCGATGAGTTGTTGCTGGAACCAAAACGGCGAACGAACATCTAAGGGCAGCTGATTTGTTGTCGTCCGTCCCGACTTCAGCACCGATGCCATGCGATAGCCGCCAAGGTTCTCGCCAATGGAGATGGTTGATTTTTCGCGACCATCACGACTGACGCATCGCTGCAAGGTGGCTGTCTCAGCAATCGATTCCGTGCGTGTCTCACGGTCGATGCGAAACCGGCGGGTCTTCACTCGAACGGTACGTCGTGTGACGATTCGTTCGGCTTCGTAGGCATACCGGGTTCGTTCGAACCCAACGTGCTCGCCATCCAAGTAAATTGCACACCATTCGTCTCGGGTCTGGCCAAAGGCAGCTGTTGTGAGCAGCAAAACCAGCAAACTGAATCGTGTCGTCATGAGCGCCTCCATGCGCGGGTGAATCGGCTTGATTATACGGGTCATTGCGGCATGCGGGTCAATGCGGTTCGGAGCGGTCAGGCATGGCCGATTGTGACAATCAATCAGGGAGTAAGCCCGCGAACGAAGCGAAAGCGACAAGGTCAGCCCCGCCGGACTGTTTTGGCTGTCCGGATTCGTCCCATTAGCACTGACGTTCGTAAGTCGCCCTGCTGTAAGAGGAAAAACTCAGCCGACCAATCAGGAACGCTCAAACTCATGGAGATTCTGGTGCTAGAGTTCGATGGATGACTGATTCGGTGGTCCGAATTTTTGAATCGCCGCTGAGAGGGTCGTCGTTGGACGCATGACAACACGCGGCAGAGGGGCAGAAACATGGGTTTTCTGAAACGATTTCTAAAAACATCCACCCGCGATGGTGAAGCTGTACGCAGCCATAGCAGCTTCGATAACGTTTCCGAACAGGATCTCGAAGCACATATGAGCGTTGCACGGTATGGCGATTTTACGCTAACCGACGCCGTTCGCCCTTCGTACGACCTTGAAGTGGTTCCGCGCGTCGGATACCGACACGATTGGTATCTCGATCGTGAATCGGGCAGCCGAATTCCAGTAATCATGGCTTCAGTATCGCGTGAGGATCTGTTTGATCTGTTCATCGATCTGCTGGATCCGCTCGGCGAACAGCCAGACGTCGTGCTCGAAACCAGCCACGATCGCGATGCAACTTCGCACACCGATCTCTACCGCGAACACATCGATATGCCAGTGCTGCAGAGCACACTGTATGACTTCGAGGACCTACTGCTCGACGATGGCTGCTGTGGCATTGCTGTCTTGAATCCACAACGACCGATGGAAGTTCAGTTAGACGAACACAAACTGATCATCATCTACGGCAACGATCATTCTGAGTTCGAAGAGATCTTCGCTCGATACGGTGTCGAGTGCCTCGAAGACATGCGATTCATCACCGAGGCAGAACACGTTCACTCGTCCAGCGAAGACTACATCGATCGCTTCGATCAACTCCGCTACCGCCTCGGCATCGACGACTAGGGCAACGTCCCGTTGCATCGGGTGCGCCGGCGTTGTTGGGATGGTGGTCAACGTGTGGTTCTTCGCCGCGTGGGTGGTTTATGGGTGGCTGGGTTTGTTAGCCGCGTTGGCCGTCGTACCAGAGTTCCAGGTCTTTGCGGTCGCGAAGGGCGCGGGGGCCTTTGACGGTGAGTTTGACCATCATCCAGAAGATCTTGAGCGTGCTGTGGTAGTCCATTTTGCGGGCGGACGTTTTGACGGTGTGCTTGAGTTGAACGAATCGCCCTTCACGCCTGAGTGCTCGGCAGAACCAGAGTTCTTCTGATGCGTAATACTCTTCAGGAAATCCGCCGGCTGCTGCAAAACCCTTGGCAGTTGTAAAGATGCAGCATCCCGCTGCGCATCCGGTCCAGCGGACGATGGTGAGAATGACTGACGACATCATTCGGATGAAGATGTTCGGCACCTTGTCAAATTCCACCGTCACGCCACAGCCGATCGCTCCTTCGTCCATCGCTTTGATAGCCGCACGAAGCGTGTCGGCGGGCAGGATGGTGTCAGCGTCGAGAAACAGTAGACGCTCGCTGGACGCCACGGCGGCACCCGCGTTTCGAGTAGCAGCGATCTGACGGTTCTCCGTCGTAACAACACTCGCGCCTTTTGATTCCGCGACCTCTGCTGTCCGGTCAGTTGAGCCATCGTTAGACACAATGACTTCCGCGCCGACGATCCCGACTTCCGACAAAGCTTCCTGCAGCGCATCGATCGTCTGGCCCAGCAACGCTTCTTCGTTGAAGGCAGGGATGACGATCGAAAGTGGTGGCGTGCTGTTCATACGCCCGACCATAGACAATCGCGGGGGCCTGACCGGTGACAGCCATCTATTTTTGAACGATTTTCTCAGGCACAACTGAGATCGCGACCAATAACACCCGTTCTAAGCCGCTTCGGGGCGATTCCGAACTGAATGCAGCATGAATCGATTCTGGTTTCGCAGTAAGATGCGGTCGTCCTTAAATCGTATTTTGCGGTGATGCGATGAATCTGCTGCTCCTGTTTGCCCTTGCGATTCCCGGTTCGAACGTCGAAGACTCTCCGGAGTACTCTCGCGACATCGCTCCGATTTTGAACAAGTATTGCGTTGGCTGCCATATGGACGACGACATGCAGGGCGGGCTGTCGCTGGAGACCTGGGCTGAACTCCAAGAGGGGGGCGAACACGGAAAAGTGGTTCTTCCCGCTGGGCCGGAATCCAGTACTTTGATTAGGCGGATCACCGGCGAAGACACTCCCCAAATGCCTCCTGAAGACAATGAAGGGCCAACCGCTGACGAAGTGAAGTTGTTGAAGGCATGGATTGCAGCGGGAGCCAAAGGACCAAACGGAACCGAGCCACCGCGAAAGTTGAAAGTCCCGCAAATTGCTTCTGCAAACGTGCGTAAGCCGATTACGGCGTTGGACTGGTCGCCCGACGGTTTATCGATAGCCAGCGCGAAGTTTGGAGAAGTGCTCGTCGCGGACGCGCAGCGCATGACGCCGCAGTGGCGAATTGGTGGCTTGGCCGGCAAGGTAAATTCCATTCGCTACTCTCGCGACGGGCAACTGCTGGCCGTCGCGTCCGGTGTAACGGGCGTGTCTGGGCTGGCTACTATTTACGATGCAAAACGCGGAATTCTCGTTCGTCGATTTAGCGGGCACAGAGACACGTTGTATTCAGCGGTTTTGTCTCCGAACAAAACGATATTGGCCACGGCCGGCTACGATAGAAAAATCATCCTGTGGAACACGCAGACCGGAGAGCCCATCCGAACTCTTTCCGGCCACAACGGTGCCATCTTCGACCTCGATTTCTCGCCAGACGGCCAAACACTGGCCAGCGCGAGTGCCGATGAGACGGTGAAGGTTTGGAATGTTGCTACTGGCCAGCGACTTGATACTCGCAGTGAGCCTTTAAATGAACAGTATGTTGTGCGCTTCAGTCCGGATGGAGAGCAACTGTTGGGAGGTGGGGCCGATAATCGTATCCGTATCTGGAAGTTGACATCGCGAAGCAAACCGGGAATCAATCCACTTCTGTTTGCTCGATTCGGACACGAAGGGCCTGTGACTCACATGCGGTTCTCGGCGGATGGCTCGAAGCTCATTTCGGCGGCGGAAGATCGAAGCGTCAAGCTTTGGGAGACGAAGACATTTACGCCAGCCTTTGCGTTTGAGAAACAGCCGTCCGTGGTGGCATCACTCGCGATGGCTCCGAATGGTGGCCAAATAGTTGTTGGCCGGATGAATGGCACTCTTGGTCGATACGACGTCGGGGCATCATCAAAGAGCTCCAACAAATCATCCTCTGCTGCTATTGCCGCCGCGCCGGTTCCGTTGAAAACAGCCGAACCAAAGAGCATTCGTGACCTTGAACCCAACAACAGCGCGTCGCAGGCGCAGGCCATTACTGTTCCGGCAACGATCTCTGGTTCTATCCATCTTGCCGAAAGCCAATCGCCAGACGAGGACTTCTTTCGCTTTGCCGCAAGAAAGGGCGAACAGTGGATCGTTGAAGTGAAGGCGGCCAGAAACAAGTCGCCGCTCGATTCCCGAGTTGCCGTACTAACTCCAGATGGCAAACCGATTCCACGCATTCTGCTTCGCGCGGTTCGTGACAGCTACTTCACGTTCCGAGGAAAGAACTCCGACACCAGCGATGACTTCCGAGTTCACAACTGGGAAGAAATGGAACTCAACGAGTTCCTGTACGCCAATGGCGAAGTCTCCCGACTATGGCTCTACCCGCGTGGGCCAGACAGTGGTTTCAAGGTCTACCCCGGTCGCGGCAAACGACATGGGTTCTTCGACACCACTCCCATGGCTCATGCATTGCATCAACCTTGTTACATTGTCGAGCCGCATCCGCCCGGCACGCAGTTTGTTCCAAATGGCCTGCCTGTGTTTACGTTGAACTACGAGAACGATGACGAACCCAGACGAAAGCTTGGCAAGGATTCAAAGCTGTTCTTTACCGCACCAAAGGATGGTCAATACGTCGTTCGTATTGCTGATACACGTGGGGCTTCCGGTGCGGACTTGAAGTACGAATTGCATGTACGCCAGCCGAACTCCGGATTCAAAGTTAAGCTCAACGGGGCAAACCCTGTGGTGGGTGCCGGCAGTGGTCGAGAATTTAGTGTCACTGCCGAGAGGATTGATGGCTTCGATGGACCAATCCGCATTGACATTGAAGGAATGCCGCAAGGATTCCATGCCACCACGCCGCTAATTATTGAAGCAGGGCAGGAAATCGCGTTCGGCACCATTAACGCGGAACCAGACGCACCAGCTCCGACGGAAGAAATGTCGAAAGCCAGTGTCGTTACCGCAACGGCTTTTGTTCACGGCAGCAAAGTCGAGCAAGTGGTGAATAACTTTGGGGCCATTAAGCACGCCCCGAAACCGAAGTTGCTGGTCACTCTCAAACCGAACAGCGGCGGACAACGCGAATGGTCACCAGACCGGCCTTACGAACTTACTATCGCTCCTGGCGAAACCATCACGGCTCGGGTTATTGTGGAACGCAATGGGTTCAAAGGCCGCGTCGATTTTGGGAAGGACGACTCTGGTCGAAATCTGCCTCACGGTGTGTATATCGACAATATTGGCTTGAACGGGTTGATGATTGTCGAAGGCCAGACGGAACGAGAATTCTTCATTACGGCTGCGAAGTGGGTCCCCGAAACAAGCCGACTGTTTCATTTGAAAGCAACCGCAGAGAAGGGCCAGACCGCATGGCCAATTGTGCTGCACGTTCGCAGGAAACCAACCCGAATGACCCAAACGGCCGAGTAGTACGAACTTGTTCAAACTTGGCGAACGACTTCCCGATCTGATTGTCCTGGTCCAAAGCTGCGCGCTGTTTATTCTGGTGACGTTATTGTGGATTCAGAAAACGCGGCCTCGGGGTGTCTCGCTGACTGTGCTAAGCAGTGCGATGATTCCATTACGAATCTGTTTTGTGCATGCAGTTGTGTTCATCTCCCTGTTGCCGTTTCCGGGGCTCATTGCGAGCAGCGTGCCCTACATCGCCGTCGTCGCGCTTTGTATTCTTCCCTTCGCTACCATTGACTTTATCCCGGGTGGGAACACGTCCGCATTTTCTGTTGGGAAGATGCTGATGATTCCCGCCTACGGCTTACGACAATTCGTGATTGGTTTTCCGGACCGCGAGATCCTGATGCATCGCCAATCGGAACCGATATCACCACTTTTCGATCCTCAAGCTGCCTTATGGGCTGAGGATGACCAGGACGAACACGACGATGGCAACCTCGGATCCGGCAGAACTGCCACACCTCGCTCGAACAATTCTTGATGGCGTTGCTGACCTTTGCGAACAGGCGACGAAGTCTGGTCAGCCTCTTGAAGTCGATCCCAACCGAGGCCACTTGTTCGAGTACTTCGTAACTGCGGAAGCAAGCGGCTATTTGAAAGAAGACGCCGAATGTGATTTGTCCGCCGATGGACTCTGTCACCTTCTGGGTACACGCTGGGGTGTCGCCGACGCCGCTCGCGAATCGACCGCCCGTCAGGAGAAGATGGCGCCGGAATCACTCGCTAAAATGCGACTGCTTTGGTCGCTCATGCGGATGTGGATGGAATGGACGTACGCGTGGAGCCGATGGAACGAATTCCATTCGGCTCGCACGGACGACTCATAGGCTCGACATTCGGAAGCGCTGGTAGACGCAACCGACCCTGACTGCCGTCTATGCGGTCACATTAACAGTGACGTCGATGACTTCGCTGCCCAGACTTCCTGTCGCGACAATCTGGAACGTTTCCGGCACGCCTTCAGCCAGCGCAACTGTGTTCAATACAGAGAGCTCACCGGAAACTTCAGCGTCGGTTGCAAGTCGATTCAGTTTGAACGGTTCGCGCCTTGCTTCCGTGCTGGCGTCGATAAGATCGTCGTCTCCAACAATGCCGTCAAACAGTTCGCCGTTGACGATAAACGTTGGCGTTCCAAACTGTGGCGTTTGAGCCTGAGCCACGGCTTGGTCTCGTTCAATCCGCTCGATGACTGTTGGGTCGGCGAAATCGGAGCGGAACTGTGTCAAGTTGATGCCGCTAATCTCTGACGCGTACTGTTCAAACAATGCGATGGCTGCATCCGCGTCGGCCGCACCACGCCATTCGTCGAAGTTGTCGAACAGCTGATCCATCATTGAGATGAAGCGGCCTTGTCGAGACGCTGCTTCGGCGGCTTGAGCCGCTTCTAAATTGTGATTGGCAGTGAAGTTGGACAACGGGTTGTACCGGTAGATGGTGAAGAACTCTCCCGGTTCCAGTGACAGTCTTTCGGCTGCAGCACTTTCATGGAAGTTTCGACAAGCCGGGCATGCAAAGTCCAGATATTCAATGATGGTAACCGGAGCCTCCGGTAGTCCGCTCGTGTGATCGTCAGGTGCCAGACGGAAGTCCTCGTCAGAAGTGAGGTCAGCAAACTCGAAGACAACATCTTCACCAATATCCGTGAGAGGCTGAATTGTGCCAATGACATCATCTTCCAGCGAGGTTTCTGAGACCGTAAATGTGTTCGGATTCCCGACCTGAATGGTGACCGTTGTTGCTTCCGAATCTTTGAAGCCGTCATTGGCAACGTAAGTAAACGAGTCTTCGCCAATGAACCCGCTATCCGGTTCGAAAGTAAACGATCCATCCGGCGCGAGCGTCAGGGTACCGTTCTCTGGTTGATCAACAGCAGAAGCCGTCAAATCCGCACCTTCGGGATCGGTGTCGTTGTTCAGAACTCCTTCTTCAACGCTGACTGTGAGTGTCTCGCCAGAATCAACTGAGTAGGAATCTTCTGTGGCTTCAGGCAGTTCGTTTAGCTCGAAGTCAGCATCCAGTTCTGTGGCTTCTTCCAGGATCGCATCAGCGATTTCAGAATTGCCCGCATCCGTTTCAATCGAAGCCCGCATTTCGCGACGGAAGCTCTCCCTTGATGAAGAGGCCAACAGCCAAAGAGGCGAAATGTGCTGAGCATCAATAGTGCCTTCACCGAAATTCAGCCCAGCGACTTCGTCGTCTCCGATCGTGATTTCTGAGTAGCTATCGTCACCAGTAACCACGCCGTCAGCCTCGGTCCGATCAAGGCCATCAGCAATCGCAGAAGGCTGCTGTTCTTCAACAGCGTAGGTTCCAGCGGCAAGATCGCCGAATTCGTAGCTGCCATCAAATTGTGTCAGAAAACGCCGCGTGACCTGGTCGCCTTCGTCCGTTGTTCCAGTGAGAGTAACCAGGACACCGGGAATGCCTGTCTCATTGCTGTCGAGGTCACCGTCGGCGTCCGTGTCGTGGAAGACAAATCCCGAGATCTGCGTCAGGAGCTGACGTGTCTCCAGCTGCTCCGGACCGGCAATGCGAAACACTCGACGGCGACGACGAGAAACACGGCGTGAGAATTTACCTGACATCTCTAATCTCCACCCTTGTCCAGCTGCGGGTTTGATACTGCTAAGAATGGACGGTTCCTGAAACGGAATCCAACCATCAGTAGTCAAGTCATCGGTTCAGTAGTCCGCCGAAGCGACATCGACAGGCAGACTCTGCCCTGAACCAATTAACCCTTCGCGCGCTGACCGCGCGTAAAAAAAGCCGCCTGCTTGGAACAGGCGGCTTTGAATGGTCGCACTACCTACTTAGGTGTGTGCTCGCACTGACCAGCTTCTTCAGCCAGTGATGTCTTTTGCTCTGTAATAACAGGGCAGGTCGGAGCCATTTCGGCGTTCAGACCGGTGTAATCCTTCCACTCTTCCGGCAGGTTGTCTTCGTGGAAGATCGCCTCAACAGGACACTCAGGAACACATGCTTCGCAGTCGATGCACTCTTCCGGGTGGATGTAGAGGATCGATGGTCCCTCGTAAAAGCATTCCACTGGGCACACAACAACACAGTCGGTGTATTTGCAGTTGAAGCACGGTTCAGCGACGACGTGTGTCATCTGGGGTTCCCTTTCAGAGTCGGAATCTTGATTTCGCCAGAAGGCGTCTTGTATCGATAAGTTCGGACGAGGGTCTTGTCTGGAGTGACAAAAAACCTTCAAAAAGTATCGTCGGGCGTTTTCACCACCTTCGGATAGAAAAGATGACGCAACCTACTTAATCACAGCAGCTTGCGCTTCATCGGTCCAACGATACTAGCCCTCGCTGCCCAGACCGTCAAGTTTTTCGAATTTGAGGGATATTACTGCGAGCTGGAAGATCACAAGTCATTGTGAAACAAGGGTTTATGGAGCCAACGGCTCAGAAGTTGTTGCTTTGCGTGAACGAACAAATAGAATCGACATGTAATAAAAGCTGACGAATCACAGTAGAACAATACAGCAGGTCTTAACCATCTACTGATTCTCCGGCGGAGATCGACGCTTGGCTCTCACGAAACACGATCGCGAACTTCTGCAACGTTGCCTTGGCAAAGAGCCGGGTGCGTGGAAGGACTTTGTGGATCGTTTCATGGGCTTGTTTGTCCACGTCGTTCAACACACAGCTCACTGTCGCAGTGTTCGGATTAGTCGAGACGACATTGACGATCTCTGTGCGGATATTTTCGTCGCGATAGTGAACAACGACTTCGGTGTTCTACGCCGGTATCGCGGTAACAGCTCGCTAGCAACTTATCTCACCGTGATTGCCCGCCGCGTTGTTGTCCGCAAGATCTCAACGCGAAGGATGGCTGAGGCTCTTGGTCACGTTGGGGCGAAGTCGATGCAGAGAGCAGACTCGAAACCGCAGCGATCAGGGTTCGAGAATCGAGAAGAAGTCGAACGCCTGCTCGCGGAACTCCCGGATCGAGACGCCACAGCTGTTCGAATGAGCTTCCTCGAACAAAAGTCATACGCAGAGATCGCTGCTCGACTGAATGTTCCCGAAAACTCGATTGGCCCAATCATTTCGCGAGCCAAAGAGAAGATGACCAGCGTGCGGCAAGTGGAATCGTAAGCCTCACGCTATTCCAGCGTGGAATTGCTTCGGTTGAGCCGTAAGGCAACGGTATTTCTGGCTAATCGGGGGGCGAGTCCGCGAATGTGTCGCGTCGCCTCAGACTGCCTAACCCCCGCTTGATTCCCCTGCGAGGCAGTGTCAGAATGGCTGATCTTGGTAATGAATGACACGCACTTTCGACTGCGTGACCATACGAGACTCACTCGAGCACGCAGGGCAGCCTATCCGGCTCCGGATCTTTGACTGGAACAAGCTAAATGAAGTTTCTTGATGGCGTAACGGTTGGAATTGACCTCGGCACAACTTACTCCGCGATTGCTCGAATCGATGACAAGGGCGACGCTGTTGTTCTCGACAACGCTGACGGTCGTCCAATTACGCCTTCTGTTGTCTTGCTTGATGAACAACGCGTTGTTGTCGGCCCATCGTTCCAGCGAATCTCTGTTGCGTCGCCGGAAAGCATTATCGAAGCGATCAAGCGAGAGATGGGCAACAAGGACTACTTCGTTGTCTACCAAAACAAGAAGCTGACACCGGAATTCGTTTCTGCCTTGATCATGAAGAAAATGAAGCAGGATGCGGAAAAGGACATTGGTCCAATCGCAAATGCGGTCATCACGGTGCCGTACTACTTCAACGATGTTCGCCGAAAGGCCACTCAAGACGCTGGCCGAATTGCTGGTTTGAACGTGATTGACATCATTAACGAACCAACTGCTGCGACGCTTGCCTACGCATGGAACAAAGGCGAACTCGGTCGCAGCGATCTGAACAACGAAGAACGAACGATTCTCGTTTACGACCTTGGTGGAGGAACCTTCGACGTCACCATCGTCCGGTACACACCAACAAACTTCCGCGTCCTGGCCACCGATGGTGACGTGATGTTGGGTGGACTTGACTGGAGTA
>JBGCDN010000725.1:0-13618 GCA_045105495.1 Planctomycetaceae bacterium | reverse complement strand
CGAAGGCAGGTCACAAATAACTGCATCGGTTTCGAAGATTCGGTGCGTCTTCTCGCGTCCAAGCAATTGCTGGCCAGAGAAGAGATCTAATCCACCAGCGATCGTCAGGTTCGTACCTGAGTTATCTGTTCGTGGAGCGATTGAAAGAATGTCGAAGCGAGCTGCATTGGCTGCTGCGAGTGCTTCAAGTGAATTGAATGGCTGTTCGGCAGAACCATCGCCGTTGTTGGCCTGGTTCGGGTCGACGTACAGCAGCTCGTATGGGCGACCGTCCAGTGGATTGACCACAGCTTCGTCGTTGCGGTAGGTCGCCACATTGGTGTGAATTCGGTTACTACGCCGAATTTGATCGCCAAGTCGTTCCTGGCCAACACGTGGCTTGAACCATCCGCGTGTTCGCCAACGCGGCAGAGTTACTGAAACGTTCGCGAAGGCGTTTGAACCCAGCAGGTCGTCGTTGGTGTAGGTGAAGTTCGCTGTTGTTGCATCGTTGATGAGTGCTTCAACGCGAGCCGACACGCCAAGCGTATCGCCGGCTGTTTCGTTATCGAGATAGTAACCGCCGAGGTATCCGTTGATGCCGTAGTGACCAAGGAATGGAAGCGGTCCACCAGCTTCGGCGTCGAAACCACTGAAGGCAGTTTCAATGACTCGTTCTCGTGTTGCCACAATGTTGTGACCAATGAACTCGCAGACGCCGGTCAGTTCTGAACTCAGGACTTCTTCGTCTGTGCCAAGCACGTAGTATCCGTTAGCTCGGAAGTCGATGTATCGACCCAAACTTTCGAAACCAACTGACAGTCGTTGGTAACCTTCGTCACGGCGAACGCCCTTGTCGAAGTCGTAGTACGCGTTCACACCGAAGACACGATCGCGAGCCGCGTCGTAGTTTCGGTAGGCGATACCACCGGAGTATATTCCGCCACTGTCGTCCGTTGTCGCCGCTGCGACATCAAACAACAGAACCGTCTGCCCCGGCACAAGATGCCATGGGACCATCGCGTTCAGTCGGAAGTACTCTTCGGTGTAACCAAGCCCTTCAGCGAGGTTCGCATCGAAGGTCACTTGCGGACCGAACAGATGAGTACTGGTCGGATCGGTCATATCGAAGCCGATACCCGAATCCGGTCCATAGTACTGAGGCATTGGCATGGCCGGTGAGCCATATGCCGCCACACTCGGTTCGGACACCATGTACGATGGAATCCCCATCCCCGGGGCAGGCATTTGCATGCCCACAGGCTGAGCAGGAGGCCCGCCACCAAGGCTAGCCACTCCAACATCGTTAGTTTGGCCAGATAACCCAAGTGGCAACACAATTGCGACTGCAAAAAGTGCCAAGGCCACGAAGCCAGTAATGCGTTTCGTCTTCATTGTCTCTCGATCCATCTGAGTAGACAGACTGTGCCGGTTGCGCCGGAAAAAGCAGTTACTCTGATTGTTCGGACCCTGAGACCAGTCAAGTTGAGTCAAAATGGGCGAAAGATGACGACCGTACGATCCTTACCGATTATTTCAGTCAGCACGGTTGTTCGGGGGTTCGCCACAGCCTTTGTAGAACGGCAAAGACTGCCGGTTCCGTTTTGAGTTGGCGAATCCATGCGGTTGACGGCTACATTGAAGAGATGAACAACGTCCGCGATATCAAAGGTGCCTCGATGCGGAACAGAACCCTGCTTTGCCTGTCTGTCTTGCTGCTTACGGCGGCGGATGGCTTTGCCCAGAGACAACAGCAACGGGGTATGCCTCCGCTGCAAATTAACCCGGAAATCACCCAGCGACTGGCCGACGCATTGGGTCGGGACTGGGGAGAGGAAGGAACGCCGGAATGGGCGTCGATGGCCTCACAGGTTTTGTCAGGCCAAGACACCATGGGTTTTGGCAAAGGCTGGTTCCAACCGGCTCAAACAAGGCACAACTGGAAATGGATGCGAGCTCAGTTCGACAACAGCCCGCGTGATGGCGAAGTTACTCGGCAGGAATTGCCAGACTCCATGACGGACCTGCAGTTCGCTCGACTTGATAGTGACCGCAGCGGGACCATTACTTCACGAGACCTGCTATGGGTAAACAATCACATGATGGAAGGCTATTCCCCGTCAAATCATCTCTTCCAACGCCTCGACGCCGATTCCAACGGACGGCTCACTCGGCTTGAGATGAAGAAGTTCTTCGACGAGCAAGCCGATGGGTTCGACTACATCACACCGGACGATCTGAAAGTCGGCCTTAGCTTCCCGCCAGCAGGAGCGACTGGCCCACGCCGTCCGCAGATCCTTCCAATCCCCAGCCGATGGCAACTGCTTGATTTGCTGCTCAGCGGAGGTCTGGGAAACCTCGAAGCCGGCCCCGACCTCGGCGCGGACGCACCGGATTTTGAGCTGCCGATATTGGAAAAGGATAAGGAAAACAACGAACTCAAACTCTCAACAGACTGGATTCGACTGGCAGATTCGAAGGGCAAGCGGCCTGTTGTATTGATATTTGGCAGCTTCACCTGAGGCCCCTTCCGACTCCAGTCTGGAGTCCTCGACAAGATTTACACTCGCTTCTCTGACCAAGCCGACTTCTACGCCGTTTACATTCGAGAGGCCCACCCCATCGACGGCTGGCGCATGGCATCTAACGATCAGGCCGGTATCAAAATCCGCCAGCACAGAACCTTCAAAGAACGCCTCAGCGCCGCGCAGAATTGCTGTTCGGTACTGGACATGAAGATCCCGCTACTGATCGACGGCATCGATGATTCTGTTGGCAACCAGTACAGCGGACATCCAGACCGAGTCTACATCGTCGATTCGCAGGGTAAGGTGTCGTACAAAGGCGGCCGTGGCCCGTTCGGCTTTATCCCGGGCGAAGTCGAACAAGCTCTGGCCATGTTGCTGATCGAAGAATCCATCCCGGCGAAGGCCACGCCAAAGAGCGACGACGCGAAGGCGACAACGACCAAGCCCGATACAGCGAAGTAACCACGCACGTCTTTCGACCCTCAATCCTCAATCCACACCGCCTAACGTCATTGCATACGACGAGGTATCGTTTACACTCAGAACATGAAACGCGCGGAACCGACTTTGCAGCTGAATTCGCTAGTAAAGCACGCGCGCCGTATGGCGAAGGAGCTTGATGCTCGGGCGATTCTTGTTCTCGTCGATCGCCCATACGATTTCGTCGAGATGAAGAAAATGCTTCGCGGCGTCCCTCTTTACGTCGCCGCTCATGAGACTTCGGTTCTCGATGCTGCAGAAAAAGACGAAGTTGACTTCGTCAAGATTGAACACGAACCCGAAACACGGGTGACGCAACTCAGTCAGGCACTTCTGGAAGCACTCGCTGATAACCATGTGCAAACCGGCGACTGCATCGTGGCCTTGTATCCGTCGTTTGACCGCGACGAACCAGATACCGTCAGCGTAATTAACCTGGGCGATCAGCTAACCCGGCTGCGTTCCAGTGACCTGCGGCGGCTGGAAACTCAGGTTCCGCTCGAAACGCTGCGAAGAGTCGTAGAGATTGCCGCCGATATCGGGATCGATGGACGTGAAGGCAAGAACGTCGGCACGATCTTCGTGGTTGGGAATCATCGCAAGGTGCTTCAGCTTTCCAGCGAAGGCGTCCACGACCCGTTCCGCGGCTACAGCAAAGAAGACCGCACACTCCGAAATCCGCGAGTTGTCGAGAGCATCAAAGAGATCGCCCAAATGGACGGTGCCTTTGTCATCACAGCCGATGGTTATGTCCAGGCCGCTGGTCGGATGCTGCATGCTTCTGACGTTGAATTGACGCTCTCAACAGGTTTGGGAGCCCGACACTGGGCAGCCGCACAAATCTCGAAAGCGACAAACGCGGTCGCAATTGCCGTCTCTGAATCAACCGGGACGGTCCGAATCTTCCTCGATGGCCGAGTCGTCCTGCGAATTGAACCCGTTTCCGGCCGCAGCATGAAGTTCCACGAAGTCGAAACGGCTCCACACGCCGCCGACTCGTAGTTCGCCCGCGCGAGACTGACGGCACGCCGAGCAATTCCGTCGCGAGTGTCGCAACTATTCGACAAATGTCGGTCAGAAATGTAGCTGGCTGAGGCCCTCAGCCAGTTCGTCGCAGGCGACGAGATCCGTATTGGACCGACTCAGGGCCTGAGTCGCCTACATCTCAGTCTTTGCCAGCAAACAGTCCGCGTCGGAGACGTTCGTCAACGCGGCCTTGCACTTGAAGCTATCCGGACCATATCTCACTGCTTCTATC
This sequence comes from Planctomycetaceae bacterium, assembly GCA_045105495.1. Taxonomy (GTDB): domain Bacteria; phylum Planctomycetota; class Planctomycetia; order Planctomycetales; family Planctomycetaceae; genus CAYNWT01. Next base: position 9,373 of record JBGCDN010000725.1, on the reverse strand, counting down.
CAGAACTTGGGGAAGATAAGCATCGTGGTTAATTGACGCACAGCTTTCTGATTCGGTAATCTCTATCCAATTGGCAACTGCGCGAACTTTCAGGGGGCGCAGATTCTAAAGCACTCGGGCAAGATGAGGGTTTCGGCGCGGGTCGAAGATCCTCGGCGATCGAATCAGAAGGAGTTCATCCATGCGAAGACTTACAGGAGGAGCCGCGTTGCTCCTGGCAGCAATGTTGTGCCTGCCTCAAACAGCGGAAGCTGGATGGGGATCAAGTGGCGGTTCCAGCGGTGGAGCGTCAAGCGGCGGATCCAATGGCGGTAGCAGCGGCGGAACACGCCGTGGCGGCGGGCTGCTTGGAAAACTGTTTGGCTCTCGCGGTGGATCTTCTTCAGGTTCATATCGATCACGCTCTACGTCTTCCAGCGGATCAAGTGGAAGCAGCTACTCTTCAAGTGGTGGTTCAACACGAACCCGTAGCTCTAGCTCGACTGGTTCTTCAGGCGGATCCAGCGGGTACACTCGAACACGCGTTCGTACACTTGGCAGTAGCGGTGGCAGCACTGGCACACGCAGCCACGCTAGCAGCGGTGGAAGCAGTGGCGGCAAGAGTAGTTCAGCCAGCAGCGGCGGAAGCCGAGGCACCAGCCACGCCAGTAGTGGTGGCAGCGGTGGACGTCGCGTCCGTGCTCGCCGACCTCGCAGGACCCGTCGTGCAAGCGGATCTTCAGGTGGAAGCTACAGCAGCACCGGCGGCTCATCTGGCAGCCGCTAACAGCACCGATTCGCTGACCGTGTGCGGCAGCGGCGTCGAAGATGTTGCCGTAAATGAACAAGTCGTGAAACACGTCGATCCTTGATCGGCGTGTTCTGCTTTGCGCCGGTGTTTCTTCACAAGAGCGTTTTGGCAGCGGCGTTGTGGCTTCATGGAGATGTCGCGGGTACCTTGGGCGTATCTCGAAGTAGCAGGTTCCATACGTGCCCGGCGAACACCCCAAGCAAACCAAAACCAAAGCCAAGCGAATTGGCTACATCGCGCTCAACGTGTGGATTGTGTTCCATGTGTTGTCCATCATGATCACGCCCATGACCGTTGGAGCATCTTCGCAGTTGTCGCAGCGAGTTTGGACCCTGATCTCGCCCTATCCGCGCATGTTGTATCTAGCTCACGGGTTCCACTACTTCGCCCCGGAACCGGGCTTCAGCACACTTCTGAAATACGAGGCGACCCTCAAAGACGGAGAGGTTGTTTCCGGAACGCTACCGAACCGAGACATCAGCCCGCGACTGCTGTACCACCGACACTTCATGGTGACAGAATCACTTGGCGGGACCGATCCTGAAGGCAGAACCACCATGGTTCGAGCCTTCGCCAATCAGTTGCTGAACGAACACGAGGCCAAAGAAGTATCGCTGACGATGGTTCGTCACAACCTGCCGACGATGCCACGAGTCCGTGTTGGCGGTTCATTGACTGAGCCCGACTTGTATGAAGAAGAATTCCTGGGAACCTTTCGATGGGACGAATCAGCGCCCAGATAAAGGACGCTTACGATAGCGGCTGCGATGCCTGGCATCGGTTCTGGTTCTCCGAATCCGATCCGACAGTCCTCTGCATCATGCGCATCCTTGTGGGCTGCATGGTGACTTACACAGTGTTCGTCTGGGGTCTGAAATTCGACGCGTTCCTCGGAGATCATGCCTGGAATTCGCCAACGCTGCTTGCAGAGGTTCAGGCAGACGGCTTCGCACCATCTTTTTGGTGGTATGTCCCGGCCGAAGCGCGGTGGGCTGTTCATTGCGGTTGTCTGGTTATTCTCGCCAGCTTTGCGGTGGGGCTTTTCACGCGAGCTACCTCGATCCTGTCGATGGCCATTCTGATCTCGTACTCCTACCGCGCTCATCTGGCCAACTATGGGCTGGATCAAATCAACGCCCTCCTGACCTTCTACCTCTGCATCGCGCCATGTGGAGCTCGGTTCTCTGTTGATCAGATGATCCGAAAGAAACGTGGCAAGCCAACAGTGGTACGGCCATCAGTCGCTGCGAATCTGGCAACGCGACTCACTCAGGTTCACTTCTGCGTCATCTATTCGTTCGCCGGTTTGGCGAAGCTACAGGGCGAAGGATGGTGGAACGGTGAAGCCATTTGGATGGCCGTTGCCAACAGCGAATACCAAACGATGGACATGACATGGATCGCCTGGTACCCATGGATCAGCGATATCGCGACGCACACCACGATACTGTTCGAACTCACATTTTGGGTATTAGTTTGGGGGCGATGCCGACCAGTCGTCCTTGCCACAGCCGCCGCACTTCACATTGGAATTGGTGCGATGATGGGAATGTGGACGTTCGCGTTCATCATGATTTTCGGCCACCTGTCATTTTGGAGCCCCGCGCTCGTTAACCGGTTGCTCAAACGTTTGAGTGGTGAAGAACCCAAAGAAGCTCTGCCGGAAAGCAGCAGCGAGTCGTCGATCGCGCTGTCCGCCGCATCAACTTCCCTGACGGAAGAATCTTTGCCGCGAATCGTTTATGTAGACGCCGACCAGACAGCTCGCATTCGATGCTTAACCTACTTCACATCACGCGGCTTCGAGTGCTACGCAACACAACACAGCGGCGAAGCCATTCATCTTCTGGAAGCGTTGCAGCCGTCGGCGTTCATCGTTGTTGGCTCGAACTTCGATGACGATACGCTGCAGAAGTTCCACCAGTTGCATTCGCTGACGGCTCCACAAACACATGCGTTTTACGCTGTGAGTGAAGAACGCACAGGACACCTTTCCGCCACCATGTCATCCGACAATAGTGTGTTGGTGTCGGATTCACTTAGCCTTGGCGGCCTTCGACGGGTCATCGAAAAGCAGATTCGCACGCCACAACTTGTCAGCGTCTCGTCCGGGACACCACAGGCAACACCCTCGACTGCCAGCTTGGAGGATGGATCATGCGAAGACGCAGTCCCCAACAAGCCGCGGTAGGTACACAGCCAATCATGCGTCCGGTGATCGCCGGTCTCTTCGCCTCACTGATGCTGATGACCAGCGGCTGTCAGGAACAGACCGATTCCGTACCAGAGTTCGTCCAGTTGGCTCAACTAAGAGAACGCGAACAGAAGTTTGCTGAAGCGGTCGAAGCCTACTCCAAAGCGATCAAACTCGCACCGGGCGATCCATCACTCTGGTACGACCGCGGCGTCGCGCACTTTAGTGCTGGGAAGCCAAAGCTAGCGATTGCTGATTACACCAAAGCGATCGAACTCGATCCAGAGTTCGAGATCGCCTGGAACAACCTTGGTGCGGCCAGATCAGAAGTTGGTGACCACAAGGCTGCAGTCGATTCCTGCACACGCGCGATCGAAATTGATCCGCTGGATCCACTGCCATGGCAGAACAGAGGCATCGCGTTTCATCGGCTCGGTTTGTTCGATCAATCGATTGAAGACCTCACGCGAGCGATGCATCTTGACCCGGAGGACCCGTTCCTTCTGTTCGCTCGAGGAACAACACTTCTGGACGACCAGCGTCCTGCAACAGCCGCCAGCGACTTCACCGAAGCCATTCGAATTGACGATTCCAACGCCGACTATTGGCTCGCCCGAGCTGTAGCGAGTTCTCGATTGGGTCAGACAGAAGCAGCCGCTGCGGATTTGAAAGAAGCCTTCGCCTGCGGGCTTGAAGAGAAGAACCTAACCGCCGAACAGCTGGCCTCGCATCGTCGACCGCCGCTGCCCAAAAACGTTCGTGAATTCCTGGCAGCACATGGCTACGTCGATACAGATGGCCTGTGGTCTGACGCCAACGGTCGTGTCGAAATCGTTGCGAAGCCGCAAGTTGAGAACGCCGTTCGCTTCTCGAGAGAGCAATTGGAGTCGCTTGAAGCCAGCGGTCTTCGAAAGACGCTGATCATCTTCCGTCCATCCGAAGATGGGGAAGAGATCATCAGGCACATCAAGAATTGGGTCCCGCAGGCAAGCGACTTGGTGCCGACCGATTTCAAACTCCAGATTGACTGAGGCCGAACGCCTCTCACATATCCTGGAAAACGTAGAACGCCGTATCACAAACTTTCGGGTCTGGGTCATTCTGCAGAGTCCGCATCACATCATGGTATGGCTTCGCTTTCGACTTCCAGCCTGCAAGTGAAAGCAGAACCATGCGTCGGACCGTTGCGTCATTGTCATCCAACATTCCTGCTAACGCTGGCATCACCTGTTTTACGCTTTTCTTGAACAACCGGTTGTTCAACGCCCTGACAGCGTGCCAGCGAATCACAGGATATTGAGACTCAAGCCCACGCATCAATTCGGGAAGGTCGGCTTCAACAAGTTCACACATCTGGCTCCCGGGTGCGAGTGTCTCATTGACCGCTTCTGTTACGGCGGAGTCATCCAGGTCTAATAGCCGTTCGGCATGTCTGTAGTCCAAAGAAGGAACCTCTTCAGACTTTAATCCTCGAAGGATCGCAGTCACTGCGGCGGCTCGGGTTGCAGTGTCACCGACCAAGCCAAAGAGAAACTCAATCTCCCCGAGTTGCCCCAATGCCCGACAACTGGCTTCGGCCAACCCGCCGCCTGCCTGAGTCCCGTTGCGAAGAGCTTTGAGAACACGCGGTAGCTCAAGACCAAGTTGCCCAAGCATATCCGCCGCCGAATACCCATACTTGCTGGGCAGTCGTTCGATTAACGGATCAACAGCTCGCTCTCCAAGAGCAAGGATCTCGTCCTCGTACGCGAACGGGGCATCGCAATATTCAGCGATCAATTCCGGAGACGGCTCGTTTGGCTTCGCACTCATTGCTCGCGCACCGATGGCTGTTAAGAGATTGAGAAAAAAACAGTCTCGCCAGAACTGCGACCGGGTACAACATCACGTCAGCACCTCGACCAGCGAACGAAAAAAGACCCGCAAGCCGGGAAAGGAAGGCTTACGGGTCTCAAACAGCATAGCAGCGTGTCACGTCTACTCAGCAGAGGCTTTGCGAGCTTCTGGTGGGAATGGCACAAGGTCGTTGCGTGGTTCGGCGTCGTCAGCAGATGGTTCAACTGATTGCTTAACCACAGCAGAGTTTTGACTGAGTCGCATGGTGCGTTGGTCGAGAATCACGCGAGCGGCTTCTCGAACTTCGCGTTCTCCGAGTCGACGAAGGTTGCTCAGCTCAACCAGTGGCTTAAGAACACGAGCGGCTCGGCCGACAGAACCTTCCAGCATGGCGATCTCAACCATGGTGCGACGGAAGCTCTCGATCGAATTCACGTGGCGATCCACTTCGACCTGGAAGTCATCAAGAATCTCCAGAGTCTGAACAGCGTCAGCAACGTTTGCTCCGCTGGTAATCAACTGGTTCTCGAGCTTCATCAAGTTGTCGAGGTTGTTCGCAGCCTTCGATGTGCTGGCAGAGGCCAGAGAGTCATTAATGACCAGTAGGCGGTTTGCGTTCTCTTCAGCCTCACTAATTTTGTTTGCAGCGAGCTTGGTATTGAGAGCAGCCATGCGATCGATGTTCTTCTCTGCTTCAATCAGGCCATCGCCTTCGCCCAGCATGCGGTACTTCAGTTCGGCCAGCTTGCCGATGTTTTCTTCTGCTTGCTCGACCTGGCTGCTCACAGCAACTGCTGCATCGGTGAGATCAGCAAGGTCGTTCAAAGCAGACATCGCTGCGTTCGTCTCGTCAGACTTCTCAACGACAGACTGTCGCAGAGCCAGAAGTTCGTCCAGCTGGTTCACAGCCATCTTGGTGTGAGCGTCCTGAGCAGCCAGTTTCTTGTGCAGGCCAGCGATGGAATCGAATGCGTTGATCGCTTTGGCTGTCTGCATTGCTTCGCGTTCAACATGTTGTCGAAGCTGCTTAATCTGAGTCATTGTCGCTGTAATATGTTCAATCTGCTCAGCCTGATCCTGAAGTCCGCTCAGCAGGTCATTGGTTCGCCACAACTGATTGCGTTCGGCAACCAGTTTTCGCATGTCTTTCTCGCTGTCGTCCAGCCGGTCCTGAATGGAGCCCAACTGACTCTTGAGCGGCCCGATCATTGTGATCTGCAAGCCGAAGAATACGACGGCGGCAGCAATCAGCATCGTGCCTGTGAAAAACAAACGAAAGGTGCGGGAATCGTCACCGCTGCCCCTTTTTCCCTGTGATGTATACACAGCCATTCTCCCTACGCTGTTTGATTTATGATCTCAATGACGAGATGACTCGCTGCGTCCGACGCCGGCCTCTCTCGACACTGCTTTCCCCTGAGATGGCGGGTTCAGACACCGGATCGGTGCGTGCCACCGTCAATCGGCAGCGCTTCGCCATCTTTCGTAGTATCGCCAGACGTTATTGCCGCCCTATTGCTAAACACTTACTACAAGCGCGATATATTGATCACGCGGTGTCAAAAGTGCGTGCTGTGGCTTAACCGTTGCAACCAGATGTAGCGATGGCGGTAGTCTCACGGCTTTTACGGCGATGTATCGTGGTTCGCAAATGGCACGCGGCTTGCCTGAACGGTTCTATCGGACACGATGAGAATAGAACTCTTCGCGTCCGAAATTTCACAGGCCACGAGCGTCAGGACCGCGCGTATACTTGCGAAAGAAGTCCCGGCTCAGCCGTGGACCAAGCCGTTTGAGAGAACGCCTCGATGCCCACGACCAATCGTCTCAGCGACAAAACGCGAGATTGCGCCAGACGTCTAGTCTTCTGCGCGATGGTTGTTGGTTGCGCGGGCGGTTCAGTGTTCGGGCAGGGCGGTCCCGTTTTCCCGACAAAACAGGACTTCCCTCCTCCATCGGGAACCCGCGGATCAGATCCGCCAAACCAGGCCGGCCCATTACCTGTCGAACCAGAAGACCTGCCGAATCTCAATCGTCCGGGTATGGATCCGATCGAATCGGAAGGGCGACAGACGGAATCGGCCAAGCCGCCGTTCGACGTGTTCCAACCACCGGTACCTCCCCCGAGTGAACCGGAGAGCATGCCGCAGCAGTATCCCGCACTGCCGGTTCCGCCGGTCGATTCAACTCGCGAAACACGTCGCGGTCCAACAGCGACCACCGACTACAACTTCGGAATCGCACTGAGCGAACAGCTATTAAACGAACTTGCCTCCGATGCGAGACAAGAAGTCGACTCCGTCTGCGATCGAGTTCTCGGTGCCCAGGTGTCGGGCACTCAGAGTACCACTGCGACGACACGGGTTGATTGCCGCAGGAATGTGAAGACAGCTCAAATTGACTTCGTACTCGAGAGTATCACGAACTCAAACACAATCGGTCGTCTGCCTAACGCTTCTGTTTCGACTGCAGGATTTCATCGAGCCGACCTTGTGAAGTCTGTCTTCTTCGACGGCAAGCTGCTGACAACCCGTCGGCCTCAGGGATTTATTCGAGCCAACAACATGAACCGCGGCGTGGTAACCCCGTTCACCGGCGTTCCACTCATCGGACAAGTAGCCAACCAAATCGCCCAGAGTCGGACGGCTCAATCAAAGACGGCGTCGGAAACAGAAACGGCCAGCCTTCTCGCGAAGAAAGTTGTTCCTCGATTCAATCAGTCTGTTGACGATCGGTTGGCAGAGAGTAACAAGAAGCTTCGAAGTGAGCTTCAGCCTTGGCTGCAAAACAAGGGACTGTGGCCGGAAGCAATGCTGGCCACGACGACAGATAGCGAACTGCGATTTCGTGCGAAGTACGGAAACGGAACCACAACGGTTATTCCCCAACGTCGATTGTCGGGCAAGAAAGGGTCGGTTCTGCTGCACGAGTCTGCAGCCAACAGTCTGCTCACCGATCTCGGCTTGGCGGGAATGCGAGTAACAGACCGTCAGCTCAAGCGGACGCTGGCAGGACTGACCGGCAACAGCCAAATCGCACCTGAAGTGGAAGGGGAATTGCCGGTCGAAGAAGACCTCACCCAGCCGCTTCTCTATTCACTCATCCTGTCTGATTCAGATCCCATCACGGTCCGATTCTCGAACGACAGCATCGAAGTCGCCATTCGAATTACGATTCAGGCTGTGGTTGGCGAACCGGTTCCCATGCAGCTCATACGAATTCCCATTCGGCCCGTCGCCTCAGGCAATCAGCTAACGCTGAACTTTGACCAGCCAATTGTTGAACCAGCCGATGGATCGCCACCCGGGAATCCATCGCGGCTCATCCAAGAGCAAGTCGCGCAACTGCTGAAGCCGGTCGACGTCCCCGCAACACGCAACTTCGAACTGAACCCCAACAAGCGTGTGGAAGTTCGAATCAAAGAGCTGGGTACCAGCAACGGCTGGCTCCTCCTCGCCATCGACTAACACAAGCGTTCCGCTTGACCGTGTGCGGCTGTGGACGTTGGGATGGTGGTTTGCGGGTAGTCTCTCGCCGCAAGATCGGCTATTCGAAAGCTGCTTAGCTCACGCAACAGCCAGTGAGCCGCGCCGGCGTAAGCCGCCGGGTAAAACGCTTCGGAACCAAGCAATTGGTGTGGTCGCCCGACTTAACGCCATCAACCTTGGTTACTTACAGAAAGAGCCAAGGAGTTCTCACCGGAACCAGATTTGTTGTGTCGTCAACGCCGGGTATGATGTTCCCAACAGTTTGGTCCCACACATCTGAGAGAGCTATGCGTTCCATCTTCGTTCCCGCCGCCGCAGTTCTTCTACTCGTCTCATCAACCTTCGCACAGGACGAAACGAAGTCATCTGACGCTGTGCCGCAGACAGCGGAACAGAAGAAGGAAGCGGAGCCACAGGTTTCTGCACCACCGACGAAACCAGAGAAGGCTCCCGAAACCTTCAAAGTGAAGTTCGAAACTTCCAAAGGCGACTTCGTTGTGGAGGTGACTCGAAAATGGGCACCGCTTGGTGCAGATCAGTTTTACAATCTCGTGAAGACGGGCTTCTACGACGACGCTCGCTTCTTCCGCGTCTTGCCGGGGTTTGTGGTTCAATGGGGAATCAGCGGGAACCCAAAAGCCACAGAGAACTGGAAGAAGCCCATCAAAGACGATCCGGTCATTGAATCCAACAAGAAAGGCTACATCACCTACGCGAAGGGTGGACCGAACTCACGGACAACACAACTCTTTGTCAACCTCGAAGACAACGCACGGTTAGACAAAATGGGCTTCCCACCATTCGGGCGAGTGACCGAGGGCTTTCCAGTGCTCACAAAACTGTTCGCTGACTACAAAGCCCGCGCATCGAATCAACAGTGGCGAATCAAAGAGCGTGGTAACGAGTATCTCAATAAGCCGTTTCCGAAGCTCGACTACATCAAACGTGCATCTGTGGTACCAACGACAAAAACGAAGCCCGATGACGCACCGAAGGACGACTCGAATCCGGCGACCGAGTCGAAGAAGTAGTCGTGATTAGAACACTTCTTGCCGTCGCCATATG
>JBGCDN010000724.1:0-5527 GCA_045105495.1 Planctomycetaceae bacterium | reverse complement strand
GACGGCTTGGAAGCGCATCTTTGAATCTGATGGTGACTACCCCGCGTACGAACGGGTCATGGTCGAAACGCTCGATCGCATCCGGTTCGATTACTCTCGTACTGCATCATGCGATGCTCAAGGAACTTGCCGCAGGAAACTGCCCAATCCGCAGTCTCAGTTCAAGCGGCAATTTGTTCAGCCTATCGAACCAAGAAGCAACTCGCCGGATGGAGACAACTACGCTGGTCTGGTACGTGCCCGGTGATACAGACTTCTTTACAGGGAATGCGTGCTTAACGGTGAGAATCTGGACAAGCGAGACGTTTGCTCGTTTGACTTTCGTTCGTGCTGAGAGCATCAACGCCGGGCTGTGTACTCAATCAGGCACTTTTCGATTGTAACATCGACCCGCTGCAACCAAGTCTCTTTATGACGGTTGCCAGAAGCATGGCCCATTAGAGTTGAGAATCGTCGGGGATGTCGTTTTCGATGTCGTGGCGATGAGACCTGATTTAGCCTGTTCGCAAGCGTATCAGAAGGTTCTTGAAAGCGGCGTCGGTACGGAGTGGTTCAAGATCGTTCTCGTGTTCGATTCTGAAGGGCTCTGAGTAGCCTTGTTCGACACAGCGTTCGAGCGATTTGATAGCCTTTTGGGTGACGGCCGGCTTCGCTTCATCATTAACGACATGACGGCTAATCTGCGCGAACGCTCGGGCGGCGTCGAGGTAGTGTTCCGCACTGCTATCCTCGTCAGCCAGGATTTCTGCTGCTGTCTTCGTTGCATTGGGGACGTTACCCAGTCGGGCGTCGACCAGCATTAGGCTGACACGGTTTTTGATATCGTCAGATTGGGCCACAAGTTTCGTGCGGATCTTGTGGCAGGCCTGCAGTGAAGTTTGGGCTTGGTCTTTCTGATCCAGCAGGTCGTAGGCGACTGCTAGGCGGAAATGCGTTTCCGCGGCCGCTCGACCATTACGTGCGACTTTTGGGTCTTGCTCGTAAACTTTCTGCTGGATTTCGACGGCTTCTTTCAAGGCGACCAGGGCCTTGTCGGGCTGGTTGAGCCAAAGGTGGGCTCGACCATTGATGCTGAGGAAACCGGAAAACGCATCGCGAAGTGGAGCCATGCCCGGGTGTCGTTCGAAGATCTCACGACGTCCGGCAATCGCTTTATCGAACAGTTTCATTGCTTCGTCGGTTCCGCCACGGCGGAGCTTGGTTGTGGCAAGTGACAGTGCCGCTCGATCGTGTTCCAACTGCAGGCCGGCGGTGGCACCATCTTTTTGATTTGGGCTCTTCTCTTCAAAACCTGGGGCTTCCCGAACCTCTTTGAGACTGACTGCGTTGTCGTCGAGTGAGCGCTGGAACGCTTTCGTCGCGCCGGCCAGATTTCCCTGATAGAGATTTTCGGTCCCGAGGTTCTGTGCCGCTGCTGCTCGCGTCTTGCGTAGCTGGAGTGTGGTTGGTCCCTTGTCGACCGGCTTAGGAAATTCGAACGTGGCATCGATGAGCTCGATAGCCTCAGTCAACATGTCGACGACAACTGTCTTTTCCTGATCGGGCAAACGTTTTCTGACGAGAGCCCACGCAGTCAGAATCCGAGCGAGGTTGTCTCTGGTGGCATCGGTGACTCCTTTAACAACGATTCGCTCGCGGGCAGCCTTTTCAAGCTTCTGATATTCACGGTGTGCTTTTTCGAGTTCGTCCAGTTCTGCGAACGCGTTGGCCACGGCGAACCGAACTGCCATGTATGTCGGGATGGCTTCGCCGAGAACACCACCTGCGCGGTCGATATCTATTTCGTCCCACTTGTCTGATACCGCATCCATAAGCTTGATGCGCACGCCGTTAAGTTGAGGCTTACCCCGCAGTTGGCCATCAACCTCACTGACCACGAACTGGATGCTCTCAAGAGCGACGCGGGCCTGAGTTTCGGCGGCGGACTGATTTTCCTCCGCGATCTTTTTCTGCTTTTGGGCTTCGTCGCGTTGTTCCTGCGCGTTGTCGCGTTCAACCGCGATGACGGCGGCCTGAGCCGATGTGGTTTGCCATGCCCAGGTGGCGATAATTGCAGTCGTGATAATTCCCAGGAGCGCGAGGCCGGAGGGGAGGGCGATCTTTGGGTTGCGGCGACACCACTTTAGCAGTCGTTCAATGCGGCCGACGGGCTTGGCGAGAATCGGTTCGCCGTTGAGGAAGCGCCTCAGGTCTGCCGCCAATTCATCACAGGTTTGGTAGCGTGAGCTGGGTTCCTTCTGCATCGCCTTGAGGCAAATGGTCTCGATATCGACCGGAACGTCTGGCTGAAACTCGCGCGGCGCGACCGGTTCGTTGTTGACGACCTGCATCACGGTTTCGATAGGCTTCTTCGCTACAAATGGCGGGCGACCAGTCAGCATTTCGTAGAGGATCGCTCCCAGAGAATACAAATCAGAACGGGGGCTTAACGAACTGACTTCACCCCGCGCCTGTTCCGGCGGCATGTAACTGGGGCTGCCCATGATGGTGCCGTTGGACGTTGCAGTTGATGCGGCTTCGTCGTCAACCTGCTTGGCGAGACCGAAGTCGGTGATCTTTGGTTCGCCCGCTTCGTTTAGCAGGATGTTTGATGGTTTCAGGTCGCGATGCAGGATGTTGTTGTCGTGGGCGTACTGCATCGCGGTGGCGATTTGTTCGACGACGGTTGCTGCATACCTGGCGTCCTGGGGTTGCGCGTCGAGTTGCTGTTTCAAGTCACAGCCTTCGACATACTCCAGAGAAAAATACGGCAAGTTGTTGTGTTCGCCGATGTCGAAGATCTGCACGATTGAAGGGTGCTGCAGATGTGCGACGGCCTGGGCTTCGGTGATAAACCTTGCGAGAGCGGCTTCGTTGGCGTGTTGGCCGCCAAGGATCATTTTGAGTGCGACGACTCGATTGAGCTTCTGATGTTTGGCTTTGTAGACGACGCCCATTCCGCCGCGTCCAAGTTCGCCGAGTAACTTGTAATCGCCGACGTCGGGTCTGCCGGAACCAGCCCGGGGTTGTTTGCTGAGCACACTGTCCGGGAAAGTGTCGTCTGTATCTTGTTCAGGATGCGTCCGCGAATCAGCCGGTGAGGCAGAGCTGGAAAACGTTGCGGTCTCTTCCGGGGATGGAGACGGGGCAGGGCTGACGATGGTTGGTGTCGACGAATCGATGGCCTTCACGGCGTCGTCAGGTGTCGTAGCATCTGACTCATCAACAGTGTCGTCGAAAATTCTTGTAGAGTTGTCGTCAGGGGCGTCTGGAGACCCGCCGACAGTCGGATCGAGGTCCGTCGTGATTCGGACTTTTGGATCTGGTTTGGAAGATCGATCGTTGTGGTGGTGAGTCATGGTGCGGGTTCACGCTTGTCGCTGGGGGAAGTGGGCTACATCTTCGCGAAGCGAGTGGGGCTAGCAGCCCGCTCAAGAGTGTAGCATGACTCTCGAAGTGGCGGAAAATCCTCGCACAAAATGACTCGGCGAGTCGTGCTACGATCGTTCTTCAACGGGCTGTTAGCTGCGCTCTTACAATCTGCGGCGTCTACGCCCTAGACATCCGACGCCGCTGAGCAGCAGGAAGGCAAATGAAGAGGGTTCGGGGACCGCGGATCCGGCGTTGGCGGTTATCGTTGCTGTGAGGGTCGAATTTACTTCGTCGATGATGGCCGATTCTGCATTGTCGAAATCGAAGAAGCCTGAAGTAAGGAGGTCGAGTTCGATATCAAATGTGCCAGCTGTTGGGGCGATGAAGTTGATTCGGGCGAGGAGGAACGTGTCGGTTGACGTAACAGTTTGGTCCAGTTCGTCGAATGTCTCATCGAAAGTGTTGAGTACTTCTACGCCAAAAAGTGGATCGAACGGGATAACCACGTCGATGGGCAAGTCGAGTTCTTTGGCAAGGCTGTTGTTCAAGAAGATGTAGTCGGGCATTGTTGCGGTGAGTTGATCCTGGTCTGCATCTGATTCCAGAAAGAACCCGTCAGTGGTAGATGTGAAATCCAGAAAGAAGTTCTGAAAGGTATCAGTCCCGCTACTCGACACCAGCACGTCGATGAAAGAGGCCTGTCCGGCCGTAACCGTTTTGTCAGCCATTGAGAGAGTGAGGTCTGCACGTGCGCTAGGCAGGAACGCTATCAGGTAGGCGGCTATCAAAGGGATAAGTGTTTTGTTCATTTGTCTGTCTCGGTTGGTTGTGCATCTGCAACTGTGCGGCGTCCGGGCTGGAATCAGTCGTCGAGTGCGTCTCGGCCGAATAGAAGTTTGTCTTGGAAACGAGTTCTCGCAAGAGAGTTGAAGATGCGGAGGTCGAGGCGACCAACGATGCCGTCGCCGTCAACATCGGCGTCGGTATATCGATCGGGACGGCGGTAAGCACTGCGGATCTTCTGATAGTCGGTGTGATCGACCTCGCCGTCGCCGTTGACATCAGCCAGAAGACGATGGAAGCGGACTTCCTTGTCGTCTTCATCGAAGTCAAAGTCGCGGTCCGTATCTACCTGGATCGCGAAGACACCGTTCTGCTGAATGCCAAGTGAACCGAAGTCGATGGTCAGCGTGTTGCCGGAGACGGTGAATGCACTCGCGGGCAGGGACAGATACTCGGGCGTGCTCAATGAGTTGCCGGCGAGGTCACGTCGTTCAACTCGTAACTGATCGTTGGTTGTATCGTTGTCGGTCAGATTCGCCAGCAGATCGGCTGCGAAGGTGGAGTCACTGAAGACTATGTCTGCTGTCTTCACCACAGATCGATTTTCCAGGCCGCCGTTGATGTCCAGCTCGGTGATTTCTACGGAGTCCTCAGATACATCGAGCACCAGCGTTGACTCGTGACTTTGACCATCGTCGTTGGTGATGGTGACCGTAACCGTGTAGATACCGAGATTGGCGAATGTGTGGCTGATCTCTGTTGAACCGGGTGACGACGTCCAGTTGACTGGATCCGTTTCATCGCCGAAATCGATTGACCCACTCCACGAGTAGCCGCCTCGGTCGGTCAGATCGACGGTTCCTGTCCATTCGAGTCCGGGTTCCGATTCGGTTGGTCCAGTCAGGTCCGTGATCAGCGTGTAATCGTCGTCGTCACCCGCTTCGAATGTGTCAACGCCTTCGCGACCCTGAAGGTTGTCGATGCCGTCCGAGGCGGAAGTCGATGAGGCGACGTACATGACCAGTTCGTAACTGCCCGTGTCTGTGTCTTCGAGCGTATCGATTAGCCGGGCGAGGAATCGTTCTTCGTCGGCTGTCAGGTCGTTGGTTGGATCATCGTCGTCACGGCGGGCTTCGAGTTCGTTCCGGAAATCAACGGATTTGGGTGCGCCGTCGGAAGAGTCTCCGCGTCCTTCGTCCGCAGTTGAATAGAAGTCGGAACTCGACGACATCCCCACCGAAAAGTTGCCACTCAGGAAACTCGAGCCGATCGGATCCACATCAGAGCTTAGGAAGCTCGTTTTGGGCGGCTCTCTTTCTGCAGCCTCCACCTCCGCCTCCGCGCTCGCTTCACTAGGCTCCTTTTCTCCTGCATTCTCCACCTCCGCCACTTC
>JBGCDN010000723.1:0-3622 GCA_045105495.1 Planctomycetaceae bacterium | reverse complement strand
CTTCTGGAATCGCACATTACCTGGAACTCGACAAGTTCTCCGACACAACAAAGTGGGTCGACTTGATTGACGTGGATAGCGAGAAGTGGCTGGACTACGCAACTAGTTCCAACCCGGTCATGGCTCAGGTCTATCAGCGAGAAGGAACGCGACTCCGCGAGATCGAAAAGCAGCTGGCGGCAGACTACGACTGCCTGGCTGTCGTGACAGATGCCGAAGTCGAGGTGTTTAGAAACTTCTCTGATGAAGGCCGAGGCGAAGCGAGTACCAACGGGGTCGATCTGGAGGTGTTCAAAGGCCCGGAAGATGCGAAAGAAGAACTGAAGTGCGTGTTCGTCGGCGTTCTGAATTACAAGCCGAACTCGGACGGCGTGATTTGGTTCTGCGAAAACGTTTGGCCTGCCGTCAGAGAAAAACACCCCACCGCGACTTTTGAAATCGTGGGAAGAGATCCATCGCCGGAAGTTCTGGCTCTCGATCAGATCGCTGGTGTCAATGTTGTGGGACCAGTCGACGACATCCGGCCTCACCTGTGGAGCGCGTCGGCGATTGTGACTCCGATGCTGATTAGTCGTGGAGTTCAGAACAAGGTTCTGGAAGCGTTCGCGTCTGAGCGGCCTTTGGTTTCCTCGGTACCACCTTTAGTTGGGCTCGACATCGAACTTGGCAAGCACGCTCTTCAGGCCGAAACGCCGGACGAATGGTTCACCGCAATCGACAGCTTGTTTGCCGACGAACAAAAACGAACATCGCTTGGGCAAGCCTCTCGCGAATGGGTCGTAGCGCATCATCGATGGGATGTTTGCCTCGAACCGTTTGGCGAACTGCTGTCTGATGCGAAGCAGGACGAGGCGAATCTCGTTGCGGCCGCCGAGGAGGCGAAACAGGCATGAAGGGACTCATCTTTACAGTCAGTCTGGCCTACGGCGGCGCTTTGGTGTCGTTGTTTAGTCCGTTTTATGGACTGCTGATTTATGTCTGCTTTGCGATTGTGCGGCCAGAGGATATGTGGCCGTGGGCGGTTCAGGGTGGTAACTACAGTCGAATCATTGCCATCGCCATGCTGGGCGGATGGATGCTGCACATCGGGCTAACGTTCCTGACCGGCAAGGGAGTGAACTTCCGCTTTGGAGCTGGAAAAACGGTGGTCCTTCTGTTTCTTGGGTTCTGGCTATGGAGCGTCTATCTCGCTACCCAGGCCACCAGTTCTGAACACGCGTGGCACTACGTAGAAACGCTCGGCAAGATCCTTCTGCCATTCCTCGTTGGCATGACAACAATTGATTCCGTCAAACGCCTGAAGCAACTTGCGTGGGTGATTGTCGTGAGCCAGGGGTATGTCGCCTACGAAATGAACTCGTACTACTTCGGTGGTTACAACAAATTGTGGATGGATGGATTTGGCGGCGTCGATAACAACAGTAACGCGATCGCTTTGGTGACCGTGATTGGGCTCGCGGCGTTCATGTTCTTGAATGTCGAGAAGCTTTGGCAGAAGGGAATCATTGGACTATGCGGGGCCTTCATGGGGCACGCGGTCTTGTTCTCATTCTCCCGTGGCGGCATGGTCGCATTGATCGTCTGCGCTGGGGTTGGGTTCTTCCTTCTCAAGAAATCAACGCGTCACTATCTCGCCTTTGGACTCGCTTGTATCGGCATGGTGTATTTGGCTGGTCCGGAAGTTCGCGACCGCTTCATGAGGACCTTTGAGGAAAACAAAGGCAAACGCGAAGCGTCCGCGCAGAGTCGAATTGATTTGTGGGCAGACTGCTGGACCGTTTTGCAGGAAGACCCGGTCATGGGCTGCGGCCCCAACCATTGGCCATTGATGGCACACCGATTTGGATGGGAACGCGGTAAAGAAGCGCACAGTCTTTGGGTTCAAACTGCGACAGAAACTGGCTTCGTTGGCATCTTCTTGTTCGCTGGATTCTACGCTGTCTGCATGTGGCGATTGTGGTTGCTGATACGACGAGCGACCGATGACGAGGACCCCTGGTTTGCCGACACAGGCCGCATGGTGATCGCCGGCTTGTGTGGATTCGGAGTCGCCGCGCAGTTCGTTAGTCTTGAAGCTCTTGAAGTCCCGTACTACGTCGCCCTCCTTGGTGCTGCGACGCTAGCGGTCCATTCGAAAGTGAAACGGGAAGCTGAAGAAGAGGAGTACTTCGACGAAGAAGAGTACTACGAAGACGACGAGCATTATTACGAAGAGTCTTTCGACCCTGACGAACAATGGGGAGCCGCGTTGCCAGCTCCGGTTTAGAACGGGACGAGGGGCCCTGTATCGCCGATATTCTTTCCAGACGTTGAAAAGCGACTACCAAGCCCCCTTTTCTCCGGCGAGTTCAATCTGTGAGTCCACTCGCTTGGCATCGTCGTCTCGCCCAGACTTGCGGTATGCGTCAGCCAGCGTGTGAAGGAAATCCAGTGTCGTTGTGTGTCCGGCGCGGACCCGCGATTCGGCGGCAGTGATGAGGCTTGGAATCGACGGCGGGTGCTTGAGAATTCGCTTGCACATCCACGTCTTGGTTTGTAGTAACGCTGCCAGTCTGCACCGGCGGCTTGTTACGCGTCCGGCATCAACCCGAATGATCAGCCCATCACTGATTACCGAGCAAACCCCGCTGCTGCCAGCTGCAAACTGGAGCGCCATGTCGCAGCGTGCATTCGCGATCTGTCTCGATTCGGCAGGAACCCGAGTTCAACCTAATCTGCGACAGCCCGGTTCCCAATTGAACTGCCGAGTTCGCAGCCAAACGCAGGCGGAATGCACCCAAACTCAGCGTGTGCGCTCCAGCTGTGCCTGTCCGGACCTGCGCTGGCAGCGAGACCTGTTCGGCCTGATTCCGGAACTCCCATTTCTAAGCCGCATTGGTTCGGGCAGCAAAGCCACCGTTGGTTGATTCCAACATCACCGCGTCGCCCGGACCTGTCAAAATCGCAATCGCGAGTAGCAGCGCCATGAATTAGTCCTCTTCGCATGAGAAGCCCCCTACTCATACAACGAAATGACGGACGTAAGTTCAACGCCCTATCAGTCGTTTTTTGCGAGGATTTTCCACGACTCGGGAGAGGCGTGCTACTTTTTTGGACGCCCTGCTATGCGGCGTTTCGCCAGGGTGCGTATACAAAGTTTCTGTCTGCTCCGTTGCCGTTTTGACATACGATGTACACCTAAAGCAGTTCAATCGCGGGCTCCGTCATGACGCCACTACGTACCATCACTCTCCTGTTCGCGTTCGCCACGCAAGTTCTTGTTCCGAAGCATGCGACCGCCGCGCCACAGGTCAAAAAACGGGCGAAGGCCCCCGATCGGGTGTTGAAGCCGTTTCTTTGGCAGATTGAAGGGGACACTCCGAACTACATTTTCGGTACTGTCCATGTGGCTGACCCGCGGGCGTTGAAGCTTCATCCACAGGTTGAGAAAGCGTTTGTTAATTCCGATGCTGCGTTCTTCGAAATCGACTTTCGGCGATCGGCCGATCAGGTTCGAGCGATCACGTTGCGTGACAACGAGAAGCTGGAAGACACACTGCCGGCTGATTTGATCCAACGACTGGATGCCAGAATCAACAAGTACCAGCCGGGCTATCGAAATCAATTTCGAGCCAAACCCATT
>JBGCDN010000722.1:0-3723 GCA_045105495.1 Planctomycetaceae bacterium | reverse complement strand
CATCGGGGGTATCCAGCAGGCCCATGAGATGCATAAGCGTGCTCTTGCCAGAACCCGATTTGCCGACAATGGAGACGAAGTCGCCCTTGTTAATCAGCAGACGCACTCCGCGAAGCACCTGCACCGGCTGAGCTCCGGTTTGGTAAGTCTTCTCGATGGCAACGGCGGATAGTTGAGGCTGAGGCATCTTTAACGTTTCGCTCATTTCAGATTCCGTTCGTACTCACGAATCGCTGAACTGCTTGTGTTTGCTGAAGTGAACCAGTCCCTGGTCCGACCTCGAATCTACTCGTACCGCAACGATTCCACCGGACAAAGTCCCGACGCGCGACGGGCTGGAAGGATACTGGCAACGACCGCGATGAAGATTGCTCCAACAGCAACCCAAAGAACCGTCCCAGCATTCACGACGGTCGGAATTTCGCTGAAGTAGTAAATCTTGTCATCGAACACAGGCCGACCCGTGACCCAACTAAGCGCATCTTCAATCTCGTTGATGTACCGCACAAAGAGCAGCCCGAGAACCACTCCTACCGAACTACCGACGACCCCTAACGCCAACCCGTATGACACGAAGATTGACATCACTCCACGCGAGCTCGCACCGAGTGCTTTCAGGATTCCAATGTCGCGAGTCTTCTCGACAACGATCATGTAGAAGATGGCCAAAATACCGAACCCGGCCACGGCAATAATGAGAAACAGCAACACGTTGAGGATCGCAGCTTCAACCTCGACCGCTTCCAGCAGAGCCCCTTGTTTGTCTTCCCACGTTTGGATCTGAACTTGTTCGGGCGGGAATGCAGCCGTCAGTCGCTTTACAACTTCGTTGTGGTCGTCGTAGTCCTTCAATCGAATTTGAATCGAGGTAATCGCGAACGCACCAGCGTCGATCAGTTTGCCGTTATCGTCATACACCGGATCCTTGAACATCATGCGGTGCCGCTGAAGTTCTCGAATATTCATGAACACGAGACTGGAGTCGTATTCACTCATCCCGCTTTTAAACACGTCGGTAATGGTCGCTTTGATGCGGACCGCTTCAGTCTGCTTCGCACCGACCGTTCCGAGCACAACGTCGTCACCCGGCCTCAGCATGTAGCGAATCTCTGTCTTGCCTGTCTTTGGATTTTGAACCGGAACACTAATCAGCCCGCTACCTACATAAACTCTGGCGTCTTGCGGTGCGTCCAGATCAACAGGTTCTGACTCGTCACCAAAGGGTTCGTCTTCGAAGGCTGCGTCCGAGAAACCATTGTTGAGGTCGTCGAGATCCGTTCCGGCTTCTGCGGAAGCCTGCTGTATCTCTGGCTGCTTCGTGATTCCACCAACGTCGTATCCCGCCTGTTTGAGGTAGTCACGAGCGTCCTGAAGCCGCTTAATCCGATACTGCATCGCTTCTTCGGTCAGCTCCCAGTTGGGATCCTGATCACGAGTCCGCAGTGGCGCACGGACGACTTTTCCGTCTTCCATTACGGGCTGAAAGCTCTCAAGGTATTCCACCAATGGGCCGACCATCGACTTGCCTTTCGGGTCGATGCCAATCAGTTTCACTGGAACCGTATAAGGTTGATCGGCCAGTTCGTACGTAATCAGACCCGGCACCTCAACAATCGGCGTCATACTTTCGATGTACTCGCCAGCGTGCTTATCAATATGAGCCATCAGCTCGTCAGGGCCGAAAATGCCGCCCATGCTGCGTGATTCGACAACGACATCGGCGAGAATTCCGTGAAGGCGATCCTTCATCTCGGTGCTAAAGCCAGCCATGACGCTGTTTACGACAATCATGGTCGCCACGCCAAGCATGACACTAATAATACTGGCGAGCGCGATGTAGCGGGTTCGCAGGTAGCGAAGGCACAAAAGCAATTTGTACATACTGGCAATCCTTTGCCGTGAGTTTTTCGTTGCGACGGATCCCACCGTCGTTGGTCAACGATTGATTTTCAGCTACTCGGTTTCGTCGTCCTCTGACTGATCTTTCGCTTGATCCTCTTCAGGGTCAAGCAGGTCTCCGAGCATTCCCATAAGACCTCGAATGCCCTCAGCCGACTTCTTTCGAATGTCGTCGCTCAGGTCATTCATTTCCTGCTTCACAGTATCAAGCTGGCTGGAAATGTCTTCATATACCTGATCAAACTTTGATTGTGGTTCAACTTTTTTCTTCTTCTCCCCCTTGCCCGCCCCTTCCGGACGCAACAGTGGGAAGTAGATCACATCGCCAATCCGATTACTGTCTGTCAGCAACATGACAAGCCGATCGATGCCGATTCCAAGACCACCGGCTGGTGGCATACCAACCTTCAGAGCCTTGATAAAGTCGGTGTCCATCTTTGCCATCGAGTCCTCTTCGGACAGGCCTTCTAGCTGTGTCGTGAAAAGTTCTTCCTGGAGACGCGGATCGTTCAGTTCCGTGTAGGCGTTTGCCAGCTCCATACCGTGGATGAACAATTCAAACCGCTCAGCAATGTTCGGATCGTCCTGCTTACGTTTCGTGAGAGGACAAATGGATGCTGGATAGTCGATCACGAACACCGGACCGACCAAAGCATCTTCCACTTTCGCTTCGAACACTTCATTGATGATCACATCCGGGTGAGCACCTTCTGTTTCGATCTCCAACGACTGTGCGAGGGCTTTGACGGCTTCGGTGTCGTGCATGTCGACACCAGCGTGCTCTTTGAACAAGTCCGCGTACTTCATGCGTGGCCAGGGAGCCGTGAAGTCGATGGTCTTTTCTTCAATCGCGTTGCCGTCAGCGTCGCGTTTTGTCCATGGCAGTACCATGTCATCGCCGAGCGTTTTGATCGCGTTCACCACAATGGCTTCAGTAAGATCCATCATCGAACGGTAGTCACCGTACGCCTGATAGACCTCAATCATCGTGAACTCAGGATTGTGCGTGGCATCCACGCCTTCGTTGCGGAATACGCGTCCGATTTCGAACACACGCTCGATACCACCCACCATCAACCGCTTCAAATGCAGCTCGAGCGCGATGCGGAGATACAACTCCATGTCCAACGCATTGTGATGCGTGATGAACGGTCGCGCGGCGGCACCGCCGGCGACGGAGTGCAGAACCGGCGTCTCCACTTCGTTGAAGTTGTGTTCGCGCAGGGTTTGTCGGACGGAGTCGATAATCTTCGAACGCTTCAGCATTCGATCAATAACACCGTCGTTGTAAATCAGGTCGAGATACCGCTGACGCAGAAGCATCTCTTTGTCTTTTGCACCGTGGAATTTCTCAGGCGGTTGGGCCAACGACTTACACAGCACCGTTAGCTTCTCGACGAACACCGAAACTTCACCGGTGTCGGTTCGCTTCAGCTTGCCGTCGATACCAATCAGATCACCAAGATCGAGTGCTGATTGAAGTTCCCACTGCTCTGGTTCGAGGTCTCCGCGAGAAAATAACAGCTGAATTTTGCCGGTCTGGTCTTTGATATCAAAGAACCGCAGCTTCCCGGCTTTGCGACGCAGCATAATGCGCCCGGCGATTCTGACGGAGTCGCCCAACACACCGGATTCGGCGGGGCATTTCTCACGAACGTCAGCGATCGGCAGATGATCGTCGAAGCGTTGGCCCCACGGATCCTGCTTGAGTTCTTCTATCTTCTTAAGCTTTTCCAGTCGCGCTTTTTCGAAGCGATCTGGCTTTGAGCCGGACATCGTATTCTTCTTTATCTCAAACGTTTCGCAGCAACCCGCGATGGAACG
>JBGCDN010000721.1:0-4867 GCA_045105495.1 Planctomycetaceae bacterium | reverse complement strand
GGTGCGGAAGAACGGAGTTCGGTTAGGTCGGGCGTGGTTGATCGTGGAAAGCGGTCGTTCGTGAAGATCGTTCCCGCTGAAATCATCACACCGTCTTCGATTGTCACACCGTTGCAGATGTAGACCATCGAATTGATTTTGACTCGGTTCCCAATCTCCAATTCGTAGGCAAGAACCGATTTTCCACCAACGATGCATTGATCGCCAATCTTGGTGTCATGTCGGATATGAACGTTGTCCCAAACCGACGTGCCTTCACCAAGAACGACACCATCTTCGATGATGGCTGTGTCGTGAACGCGTACGTTGTCTGCAAGTTTCGTCATGGGTTCGCCCAGGTTTCTTGCTGTTCAGGAAACGCTTCCAGCAGACGTTTTAATACTGCCGTCCATGCGATCACGTTCGTCAGCAACTGGTCCGACGGCGTGCCACTGTGCGTTGTTCAAAGAAGCGTAGGCTGTTTCGATCACCTCGACTGAAGCGAGAGCATCGGCCGATGTGATGAGCAGTTCTTCTTCGCCACGGATCTTGCCGACAAGGTTGTCAATCTGGCTGCTGAAAGCCTGAACCTTGTCGTAGCCATCGCCGATCTTCGTCCAGTCGGCGTCTGAGGTTCGCTTGTATTTTGATTCGCCCCACCCGATCAACGCGGTACCCTGCGAACCATAAACGCTAATGAAGTACGGCTGTTCTTTCTTCAAGCTCCACGAGAGATCAATACTGCCGATCGCACCACCCTGTGAGCGGACGAATACGCGGACAGTATCTTCAACAGGGATGTCCTGAATTCGACGGCCTTCGACGACCTGAATCTCAGATAGTGGTCCGAGCAGATATCGCATGATGTCTACTGAGTGAGTTCCGTTGTCAATGAGAACACCGCCGCCGCTGACTTCTGGATTAGAGTTCCATCGGTTCGTCATATCGACGGTCGCGGTGAAGACGTTTTCGATGAGAATGACTTCGCCGAGTACACCCGATTCGATGATCGACTTCAGTTTGCCCATGTCTTCCACGTAGCGAAACTTCGAAGCCTTTGTGAAGACGACGTCGCTCTCACTAGCCTGATCGATCATGCGCTGAGCATCATCGACAGAGATTGCCAACGGCTTCTCACAAAGCACATGCAGCCCGCGTTTCATGATTCCCGTCGTGATATCCGGGTGTGAAATTGGCGGCGTGCAAACAATGACTGCGTCGAGGTTCATCTCGTCGCACATGGTTTCGTGGTTCTCAAACGCTTTGCAGCCGAGCGTTTCGGCGATGGCCTGAGCCGCTGGCAAGCGGGTGTCAGCGACTGCGACCAGTTCGCCTTTTTCGTTGTTTGCGAAAGCCAGTGCGTAAGCCTGAGCGATTCCGCCCGCTCCAATCATTCCGAAACGAAGCTTTGCCATTATTTTGCTTTCACGATTTGAGATGAGAATTTGGTCGTGTGTTCAACGAGGCGATCAGCTCTCGAAACTTGATAACGAGTGGGACTCGGCCTCGTGCACTACGAGGTTGCGAGTCCTCTTCGTGGTTTTATTCAGCAAGCTTTTCGACGCACTCTTTGACCGATGCTGCAATGAAGTCGACGTGTTCCTGCGTGTATTTTTCGTTGAACGGCAGGACAAGGACACCTTCAAGAGCTTCGAGTGTGCCTGGGAATCGTTCGTCGCTGTAATCGACGGCCTCTGGTCGAGCCAGAGTCCACGGCCAGCGGCTTTCGCCAAACGTCACCTGGTCGCGAATGACCATGCACTTATATGCAGGCTTTTGAATGTAGCGAGGAGCCGACGCGATACCGTATTCCTTCAACGCTCCCGCCAGAGCTACCGCGCCGCCGGGGATAACGCTGTCGTCGACACGAAGGCAGTACTTCCAGAAAGTATGGACGGCTCGGTCTGAGATGAGTGGCGTGCTGATTCCGCGAACGTCAGTCAGCTGACTCGTAAGAGCGGCAGCCATCTCAACGCGTGATTTGGCGACCCAATCCAACTTGTTCATCTGAGCAACCGCGACGGCTCCCTGGAGTTCCGTCATGCGGTAGTTGAGAGCCAGGAAGTAGTGGTCTGGGTTCTTGTCGCCGTATCCCCATGCTTTGTTAATGTAGAGGAACATGCGTCGTGCGAGTTCATCGTCGTCGGTGACAACGATACCGCCTTCACCTGTTGTGATGTGCTTGCCCTGTTGAAGACTGAAACAGCCAACCGCGCCAAATGTGCCGACGTATTTCTTGTCGTAGGTGGCCATGAAGGCCTGGGCGGTGTCTTCGATTACCGGGATTCCGGTTCGTTCAGACAGAGCTATGATGGCTTCCATCTCGCACGGATTGCCGAACAAGTGCGTGATGATAATCGCCTTGGTCTTTTCCGTGATTCTCGCTTCGATGGTTTCGGCGGTTACGTTGCATGTTTCCGGATCAACATCACAGAACACCGGGATGGCTCCCTGGTAGACGATGGGGGTGAGTGCTCCCATGTCGGTGATGGATGTTGTGATGATCTCGTCGCCCGGTTCCGGGTTGATCGCGGCCACAGCCAGGTGAACCGCAGCACTACCGCTGTTGCAGGCGTAGGCGTGTTTCGCACCCACAAGCTTGGCGAAGTCAGTTTCGAGCTTCTTGACGTAGCTGCCTTTGGTACTGGTCAAGGTCCCGCTTGCGATGACGTCTTGAAGTGCTGCCACTTCGTCATCGCCCAGGGTTCGACCCGTTGAGTTTTGGTCAAAGGGCAGGGTAAGCAGCTCAGTCACTCTTGATTCAGCCATGGTTGATGCTCCGTTTAAGCTCGGTTCTTCTGTTCTCTATGTTGTGGAATTGACTCATGCGGCGAAGTTTCACCACTCGCAGTCAGATGGTCGTTTTCTCAGCCGTCGCCGGGACGTCTTTGCCTTCATGATGCTGTTTGGCAACGTCATGCAGTGCTGCTGGTGACGGCTCTTGTCCGGCTTCTTTCTTTCCATTTGGCAGGGCCGTCGCCTCTTTTGGTCCGCCCGTAATTCGCATCTTTAACACGCGAGCCAGAAGCTGTAGGTGCCCAAAAATTGTGCGAACGGTCTTCATCTTCGATTCGCCAAAGATGCGAACTTCAAGCGTTGCGGGGTGTTCGACAATCTTTGAATCGGACAGACACAGCAGTGCGACAAGTTCGGCGGTTCCGAGGAAGCCGGTCTCTTCAAGATGCAACCCGCCCACGACCGATTTGCGGTAAACTCGACAACAGCTCGTCCACGTATACATGTTGCGTCCAAGCAACATGCGGTACATCGCAGAGAGTGTCCACGAGAGAAACAGTCGCCACTTGGGGACGTTTCGAACTCGACCCTGTGGGTGATAGGGCGATGCTGTAACCAGATCGACGTCGTCTTCCATCAACGGAATCATGTTCCGTAGCTCGTGCGGGTCGTATGAACAATCGCAATCGATTGAGCAAACAACTTCAGACTCCGCGGCGCGGATGCCTGTCATGATTGCTGCGGAAACGCCTTGGTTCTGTTCGTGTTGAACCAGTGAGTATTGAGTTTGGTCGTAGAACGTTTCCTGAAGGACTTTCCACGTCGCATCTGTGCTCTTGTCGTCAACGAGAACGAAGTGCGGCTCGTAGGTTTGCGACAGAGTAGCAGCGACGCTTTCCAATGTGTTTGAGAGATACGGAATTGTCTTCTCTTCGTTGTAGCAGGGTACAACGATACTGATCGGTTTTCGGTTGGACGGTAGTTCGTCTGGAGGAACGGTGATTTTTCCCGGCGACGTCGGTTCTTTTCGCTCGACGCTGACGGCTTCCTGGTTCAGCTGCAAGTGGGCCGCCGCCGTTCCAAACTTCTGGTCGGTAACGAATTCCCGGAGGAACGGTTCGACTCGATCAAGGTTCCGATAATGTCGAACCTTCGCCATCGCGCCAGCTGCGTTGATACGCGGTTGGTCGGCATCTAGCTCCCAGCTGTGGAAATACAGCACGAAGGGTTCAGGAGCTTCTAGTTTTTGTTGAACGCTCTTGCGAATGAAGCTCGCTGGAAACTGGCGGAAGTAGTTGCCGCCCGCGATTGGAATTCGCATGCCACCCGTTTTTCGGCTGGACAGAGGTAGCTCCCAAATGGAACCGCTGGGCGTTTCCTGTTTGTGAGCGTTCGCCGATGCGTCCGAGCTGAATGTTCGTAGACGAGGCAGGATGCTGGAATCGTACTGATGTCCTTCCTGGTTCAAGACATCCAGCATCCAAAGCTGGTTCTCTTTCAACCAACCGCCAGACATTCGATAGCCAAGGACCTGTTGACCGGTGGCGGCTTCGATGGCCTGTCGCGATTGAATTGCATCTTCGCGGAACTGTTCGCGCGTCAGAGTTTCGAGGTCGCGGTGATAGAAGCCTCGGCTGGCTACTTCGTGACCAGCGTCAGCCACTGAGCGAACCAATGACGGCCATTTGTCTGCGATCCAACCGAGCACGAAGAACGTGGCTTTCGAATCCAGTTCGTCCAAGAGCCTCAATGTTCGATCGACATTCTTGTTCAACCGCGTTTCGAACCGATACCACTGGTCGCGCGTGATGAGATGTTGGAAGGCGGCGACATGGTAATAGTCTTCGAGGTTGACGGTAAGAATATTGTCGGGCCGAACGGAATTCTCAGCGCGCGGAGTGGCCGCGATGGTGTTTGCTGTGCGGTTTTGATTCGGTGGATGTGCCACGAAACGCTCTCGTTCAGGCGTGGCTGTTTGGCCACAAGACGTCGAAAGGCTACGTCGTGCTCGCGATCCTGTTGCGAGAAGACGACAAATACGGGCTGACAAATCAGGCAAGTCGCAGCGACTATGCCAGATATGCAGACGTTCGAGCGGCACCGCGCAGCCGCTCTTGAACCATCGTTCGGACCGCGTTTGCGGAATCGATCT
>JBGCDN010000720.1:0-3549 GCA_045105495.1 Planctomycetaceae bacterium | reverse complement strand
GAAAACCAAGCGAACAGAAGCAACGTCGCTGAGCGGGACATCTTGCACCGTATGTTAAGAGATTCGAGCGACCAGGACGGTCAAGGCGAGAACCATTGGCAGGTACCTGATTTTATCGGATTCTGAGATCCGACCAACCAGTAAGTTGTCTGAAGCCTCGATCGTTGGCAAAGTTCTACGTAGCGAGACACGCCAATCGGTAAAGTGAAGTCTCGTATTTGCGGGCCTTTGTCATGCACCTACCCGAGATTGCAAAATCATCGCCAATAATTGTACAGGGACCGCAAAGGTGCCTAACTGCTCCAAAGCCATGCACAAATCGACAGACCAAAAGAAGATCCTCTGAGTGCATCGAACCTAGGCCCGGAGCATCTTTCGCCAGAGTTCTTCTTCAACCTGCACACTACGTTGCTTCTGTTTTGTGAGCGCTGGGTTGTCTTTGTCTTCGTTCATATAGACCAGATATCGAATCAAGGCGGCTACGCACGAATCTCGGTTTGGGTAGATGTAGGATTCCTGAACCAGATCGCCAGCCGGAGTAATCTCTCGAGTCGCTTCAACTTCTTCGGCTTCTGTCATCTTGATCACACCACCTGCCTCGTCTTTTCTTTGAGGTGTAAACAACGCATGCCACCGCAGCTTAAGCTTGTCTGTGGGGTGCAAGCTTATGTACTCGTGCAACCCCGGAACCTCCTGCCTCATCAGCACACTGGCTGGATCCCAGGCACGAACATAGATGTGAACCTCCGGACTTGGGTATCTGACGAACGCCTTTGAAACCGCGTTCCATAACCCACCCGCGAAGCTCCACGTATTGTGCAGCGCAAGATTGTCGATCACTTTTCCGAGGGTCGTATCTTCCAGAGGTGTGTGCCCTTGTTTTCGCGCGTATCTGCTGACACCGATCCCGCCTGACCACAGCGCAAGGCTCTTGCCAGCATCGTGCAGCAAGTGTGTCTCAAACATTTTGACGAGAAGAGCAAAGTGCGGGTTCGACCGTCGCTCATCGCGTGGAAATCTTCGAATCTCGGCTTGAGGGTCCAGCCCCCGCATAATGACCCCCCAAGCCTCACGAATGAGGTGGGCGCTAAATCCACAGGCTGCCATCCGCTTTTGGAATTCCGGCCATGAAGGATGTCTGAAGGGTGCGTTCGCGTAGAACTGATCCAGTTTCGGATCCCTGGCTTCCGGCATTGAACTTCCCCGACAAAACTACTGGACTCTCTCCGAATCGACGCGAGCAGCCGGAATGGATGAGCAACTACCAAAGGTGCCTGCTTAGCCTGATTGTATCGACCTACAATCCGCAGAAACCGAATAGCAAAACAACAAGGCGGAAGTCATAGTAAATTCTTCTTAAAGCCTCGTACGGAGTCATAAATGCCATTCAATCGACGAGACGCCTTGAAAGCTGCAGGGCTGCTGGGAGCTTCTGGACTAATCGGAACTGCTGTCTCCCAAGTCAAAGAGTCCGAGGTTCCGCCTGACTTCAAAATCAAGAACGGTCGCATTCGGCAATCGGTCATGGGCTGGTGTTTCAATCCGATCGACAACATTGAACTGGCGAAGCACTGCAAAGACATCGGCATGCCCGCCATCGAAGGCATCAATCAGAAACACTATCCGAAGGTGAAAGAACTCGGGCTGGAGATCTCACTCGTGTCCAGCCATGGGTTCGCCAATGGCCCCGTCGATCCGGACAACTTCAACATGTGCGTGAAGAAGCTGCGCGAGTCCATCGATGTTGCCGTCGAAGTCGGTTCGCCCAGTGTCATCACCTTCACTGGCATGAGCAAAGAAGGTATCGACACCGACCAGGCGAAGAAGAACTGCATCAAGTGCTGGAAGGAAGTTATCGGCTATGCAGAGAAGAAGAACATCAACCTGGTTCTCGAACATCTCAACAGCCGCGACGACTCGCACAAGATGAAAGGCCACCCCGGCTACTTCGGCGACGACGTTGATGTCTGCGTAGAACTCATCAACGCAGTCGGTTCAAAGAATATGAAACTGCTGTTCGACGTCTACCACGTGCAAATCATGAACGGCGACGTCATCCGCCGCATCCGCCAGTACAAAGACGTCATCGGCCATTACCACACCGCTGGCAACCCGGGCCGCTGCGAACTCGACGAGAACCAGGAGATCAACTACCCCGCCGTCATGAAAGCTATCTTGGAAACGGGCTACACCGGCTACGTGGCTCAGGAATTCATCCCGACATGGGAAGACAAAATCAAAGCCCTGCGTCACGGCGTCATGGTTTGTGACGTTTGATTCGCAACCAAATACAAGACCAACCGCTAAACGTATCACTGATGCCTATGATCAGCGCACACAAACTTGTTCGGCGATACGGTGAAGAACCGGGAGTCACCGCGTTGGACGGTGTCGATCTGTCTGTCGCAACAGGCGAGCGTGTGGCAATTGTTGGTAAGAGCGGTTCTGGAAAAACCACGCTGCTTAACCTTCTGGCCGGATTGGATCGAGCAACCAGCGGTTCTCTTGTTGTCGACAAACAAGACATCGCAACGATCGGATCGAAGCAACTCGCTCGCTACCGGGCACAAACGATTGGCGTGATATTTCAGTCGTTCCAACTGATTGCACAGCGATCGGCAGAACAGAATGTCGAATTGCCGCTCATCATTCTTGGCATCGGCAAGAAAGAACGTACAAAACGAGTTCGCGATGCACTTGAGAAAGTTGGACTCTCACATCGCCTTAAGCACAGACCTGCAGAGCTCAGCGGCGGCGAACAACAACGCGTCGCCATCGCGAGAGCGATCGTGGCGAATCCGAAAGTTCTGCTTGCTGACGAGCCAACCGGGAATCTGGACTCAACCACGGCAAGCGAGGTTCAGCAACTCATGCTGGATGTGTGCGACCGCGGCAATATGACACTGGTTTTGATCACGCACGACGCAGACCTTGCCGCAAGCTGTTCGTCACGCATCCTGCGAATGCACGATGGAAAACTTAGTGAGGCGACCTCGTGAAGTTCAGTGAACTCATACGCATGGCCGCCCACAATCTCATCTCGCGTCGAGGTCGCACGGCCTTGAACCTCTTTGGAATCACCCTTGGCTGTACCGTGCTCATGGTCACCGCGGCTGCCGGCCAGGGCGTTCGCGACGCCATCCGGGTTCTGTTCGACTCGTCGCCGGATGCGAAACGGATCTTCTGCAACAAATACCTGTACAACCATTTCAACGCCAAAGACGCCCCGCACGAAGCCACGAAAGTGGAAGGCAAAATGTCAGACAAACGCCGCGAACGGATAAGCAAGAAGCTCGCGCAGCAATGGGTTCAAGATCAGTACCGGCAGCGTGATATTCCAACAAGGTTGTCATTCGATCAACTCAGCAAGATTCGGTCCTGGCCGGGAGTTGCTCGTGCATCAGCTGATGTCAGCGTTTACGGGGAAGGGCGCGGAGCCGATGAGCCGATCGAAGTCACTGTTGGCATTCCCGGCGAACTAGGCGGTGCGCAACAACCGATTCTCGCGGGGGAACGACTTCTAGGCGACCCAAACGAGGTCGTCATCGA
>JBGCDN010000719.1:0-5217 GCA_045105495.1 Planctomycetaceae bacterium | reverse complement strand
TGCGAAAACGATTCTTGCGGAGGTTGGACTTGTTGTTGCGCTGTTGTTCGGATTCATCGTCGCAAATCTGAATCTAACCAGGTCTGAGAAGTTGGTTGCGATGGTAACCGGAGGTTTCGCTGCAGGCCTCGGGTGGCGACTTGTTTTGCCCAGTCGCTCCCACGGTCGCCGTGGTAAGAGCCTGGCGGCCATTGAATGGGAGCAGCTGCAAAAGGAGCTCAATCGCAAACCTGAGAAGCCAGTGCGATTGCCAGACACTTTTGATGTCGACCAGTTGAAAGAAGCCTGCCAGCGCGAGCACTTCATTGAACTTGATCTGCAACGGCGAGTGCATTGGCGTACCAAAGGTCTGCGTAAGGATGACTCGTCCGTTTCAAACCTGTTGATCGCTCGTCGAAAGCTGTCCGCTGCAATTGCCGCCCGAGAGGAGATGAAGGTTCTGATCGCGATCTGCGTTTTTCTGGGAGTATCGTTTGGGGGCGGAATGTGTTTGTTGGGTGTTCCGATTCCCTGGTGGCTGCTGATGCCGTTAGCAACCATCTTCTCTCTTTTGGGTTTCGGTGCGATGCACGTGTATGACGTGCTCAGTCAACCGCAGCCACAGGACGTCGTTTTGGACTTTGAAGACGGCTTGGTCATGTGGAAGTCGTCGGAAGGCAGCCACAGCCGTTCGCTCTCAGATATCGGCCGGTTTAGTGTCAGTCTCAACGGCATCCCGACGAGCCGAAACGGAGCAGCGTTGGTTGCCCATTTTTCCGATGGTGTTGACCCGGCGATTCTAGAAATACCTCGCGACATCAAGCCCGATGAAGCACTGGCAAAGCTGATTCCGTTTGCTCGAGTCGTCGCAGAATCCGTTGGTGTCACCGAAGAGCATTCGCAATTCGGCCGTGACCACGTCGCGGATTCGTATGTCGAACCCTGGATTCCACAACCGATTCTGCACCCCAAATACGTTGTCGCCATCATCGTAGTAATTTCGGCTTACTACGTGGTTCTGTTCTCGTCTCTTCCCTAATACCGTCCGAGTTGAGGCAGACACTTGATAGGCGGGAGGGAGACCCAACCGTCGCTGAATGAGATCAATCATCCGCCGGTTAGCGTTTTGGTGCCGGTGGTTCGGGTATCGTCAAAGCCTCACGAGCAATTGGAGGAGCCAGAGAATTCTCTGATGCTTTCAGCTTGCGATGGGCCGCCCCAAGTTTCTCGTAGGCACTCCGCGACTCTGGGCCGTGCTTCAGTTGCCAAGCGCGGTGGAATGTCGCGGCAAACCAGTCCTCATCTACTTCTGCAGCAGTAGCTTGAACGTCATGCCAAGCCGGATCAGGCTTCGCGGCGCGTCTTGCCTGCGTCGCAGAATTGTTCCACAGTTCGACCTTCACCAGCAACACGTTCTTGCCGGAAGGAACGGCCTCCCACAAACCATCCGGGGTCCTCGTGATTCCGGTGTTTTTCCAACCACTCTGGTCATCCATAAGTGCGCCAGACTGAACATCCCAAACCAAGCGATCCGTCCGAGATTTCGAATACAGTATCTTCCCGTCGCGGCTGAGTGAGACCCCGGTACACCGCGAGGCATGCGCAATGAATCGCCGTACGTCCTCAACCGCAGTTGCATGCCGGAGCTCTATGCTGCCACTCCGAGACGCTAACGCAATGAACCGTTCATCACGTGGTACGGCAATGCCTACGATCGCGCCCGATGAACTGTCTAAGGAAAGCAGCTCATCTCCGGTATTCGCGTCCCACACTCGGAGTGTACCGTCTTCGGCAGCTGAAATGATCCGCTCGTCATCTCGACTGAACATTACACTGCATACCTTGGCGCGGTGCCCTGTCATGTTGGTGAGTAGTTCACCACTTGTGGACCAAACGCTTAACCCATGGTCGCTAATTTGTGACGCGACGACTCTTTCTCCGCTGTGGCTGAAACAAATGCAGTCTCCATGCCAGCGGCCGAATTTTCGGACGACTTCACCTGTCTTTGAGTTCCAAAGCGTGACTCCGCCGGAAAGCGACCCCACACGCAGCCCGTCTGGGCTGAACGATGCGCCGTAGAGCAGGGAATTAGATCGATGAATTGCTAGTTGCTCGCCGGTTCTGGTATCCCAGACACGTGCGGTCTTGTCCCGAGACGTTGTAACGAGCCTGTGCCCATCGAGGCTAAACGCGAGGCCGGTAACAAGTGCCCGATGCCCCTTGATCGTATGGCTGCGCTCGAAGGTTGTTGAATCCCAGAGATCAATTGTTGCTTTGCTCACGACAGCAAGCATCGAGCCATCGGGACTGAATTCAGTCAGGGAGATCTCTCCCCCATGAGCCAGCTCTTGCTCTACTTTACGGTCAGCCGTACTTCCAACTCGCACGACGCCATCTTGACCTCCCCACGCCAATCGGTTCCCGTCGGGGCTTATGGCTATGCACGTTGCTTCCCCACGATTGTCAAAGAGCTGCCGATCGCGACCGAGAGGTAGTGATACCAATTCAATGCAACTACCATGGCCTATAGCTATTCGCCGCGCGTCGGGGCTGAAAGCCATTGAGAAACCGCCATCAATTCTGGCCATCCGCCCAAGTCTCACGCCGGTTCGCCAATTCTGAAGCTCAGTGCGACCAAACTGATCCGGCACGGCGAGTGTCCGGCTGTCTGGACTAAATTCCAGCTGCCTCCCATTTGGCACCGATGCAAAGCTGTGCTTGCGATCGTCGAGTACGCTATAGAGCTGGAGCTCGTTCCGCTCGCACCAGGCAATGTGCGATCCATTAGGAGTGAACTTCAGCGAGTTCGATCCGGGCGCCCCCGTTATCGTTGCAACTTCACGACCTGACGAAGCCTCAAAGAGCTTAGTAAAGCGCCCGCGAGTCGCAATCAAACTGCCGTCGGGGCTAAACGAAGTAATTACGTTTGAGAGTGAATGCCGCGGAACTTCTCCGCGGACATTCAAGAGTTCTTTTCCTGTCAACGCGTCCCAGACCTTAACGCCGCTATCGTTGCCTCCGGTCAAAATACGCGACCCGTCAGGGCTAAAGGAGAGGCTAGCGACTGAGATCTGATGGGCCGGGAACTCGTTAAGAATTGAACCCGTCTTTGCGTCCCAGAGTCTTACGGTCAAATGAGAACCCGTCGAGAGAAGTTGCGTCCCATCCGAGCTGTATGTGACCCCGGCACCACCCCAGGGTTTCGGACACTGCAATGAACGCAGGAGTTGGCCACTATCAGTGTCCCACATCCGGATCGTGTGATCGCCCCCGGACGATACCAGCTGGGTTCCGTCAGGACTGAACGACAAAGCACCGACATTCCCACGATGTCCAAACAGAGTGACGCCGGTGTGCCCAAGGGAATTTCGAAGGAGGTACCATTCAACACCCCTATGCTGCTCTGGCACGTCGATTAACGCTTGTAGCGCTAAGCTTGGCCGATCAGCCTGAAGCGCCGCCGTTTGGAACCTGGAACGCGCCATTGTCGCTATGGCAGATTGGTATGCAGTGTCGGCTCTGTCACGTTCTACCGCTACGGTGTCCATCGCTATCTTCGTCTTCGCCGCTTCGGCAACTGCCGCGTTCTCTGCGGTTCTTGCCTCGTCGGTCTTTGCGGTTGCGTCCAATTCCGCAGCCCGGGCTCGCAGCCACATGGTCGCAGTCCCTGCAAGGCCAGCGAGTAAGAGGATAAGCGCCAGGATCGCGCTACCGAACGCAAGCCGATGACGTCGATATGTTTTTGTCAGACGGTACGCCACGCTGGGTGGCCTCGCTTCGATGGGCTCGTCGCTTAGATAACGTTCGATCTCATCAGCAAGCGCCGCCGCACCGTCGTATCGCCGCTGCCGATTCTTTTCCAACGCCTTTAGTGCGATCCAGTCCAAGTCGCCACTGACCACCGCACTTAGCCGAGACGGTTGCGTCGCGCGTTGTTTTGAGATGTTGATGATTGCGTCGCCGGAATCACTCAGCTTTTGGCTCGGGCGCTGTGGCTCTTCTTCTCGAATCAGTTGCATGATCTGCTGGAAACCCTCTGTCCGCAGCCTCTCCCTACCGATGGGAGTGCAACCGGTCAGCAGTTCATAAAGCAGCACACCCAGCGAATACACATCGCTTCGCGTGTCGATGTCCTGGCTATTGAGTTCGGCCTGCTCGGGACTCATGTATTCCAGCGTTCCGAGCACTTGACCGAAGTTTGTTAACAGAGTCTTTTCTGTGAGACTCTCCGGCTGAAGTGCTTTAGCCAAACCGAAATCGATGACCTTGGGACTCGGTTTCCCATCGGTTTGGGTCACCAGTATGTTTGAGGGCTTGATGTCCCGGTGGATGATTCCCTTTTGATGCGCGTGTTGAATCGCACGGCAGACTCTGATGAACAGAAGCAACCGATCCTTCGGAGTAAGCTGCGCTTCGTCGCAGTACTTCGTGATTGCAACTCCGTGCACGAGTTCCATCACAAAGTAAGGCAGCCCGTTGTCCGTTACACCCGCGTCGAAAACTTTGGCAATGTGAGCGTGATCCATCATCGCCATCACTTGCCGTTCGGCTTCGAATCGGGCGATGACTTGTTCGGAGTCCATGCCGGCCTTGATGACTTTAAGGGCAACACGGCGCTTTAGCGGTTCTGATTGTTCGGCCATGAAGACCGAACCCATTCCACCTTCGCCGATTTGCTCAAGAATCTTGTATCGGCCAACCTGCGCTGGGATGGTTCGAGACTCCGCAACATCTGCGCCGGGTGTGAAAGTAGATTCCGCAGCCGCACGGACCGGACGCTCGGCACGGTCACTACGGACAACAGGCTGAAACAATCCTCGGTCTTCAACAGACTCGTCGGCTCGGAGAAGTTGCTCAACTTGCTGGCGTTGTTCGGCGTCGAGACTTGCCAAGAAATCGCTTCGCGCGGCGCCCGTTCGTTCCAGGGCTTGTTCAAACAGCCGAGTGAGATGCTGGTCGTCCATCGGTCAATCTGCCTTGAGCCAGGAAGGCAGCTTCGCCGGAGCGGCCCGCCATTCGGTCTGCATTGTATCTTCTTGAGACTCAGGTAGCGCAGCCGCGTCATGGATGTCAGTTTGATCTCTGCCCAAATCGATACGTTTAGACGACAAACGTGCTACACCAATAAGTGCGAGATCGAGGCTGCAACCCCCTGGCTGTTTTTGCACACGACATCGCGCGTCTGGCCGAGGCTCTTCGCCAACACGGTGTGATCGGGGAAGCTACTGCGATTCAGCA
>JBGCDN010000718.1:0-3344 GCA_045105495.1 Planctomycetaceae bacterium | reverse complement strand
CTTCTCCTTCTGAATCTTGACCAGCGTTGAATCGACCTTGATATATCCCTTCTTCAACTTGGTCGCAGCCTGTTTGTCTGCCTCCGCTTTCGCCGCAGCGGGAGATGTCATCTTCTTCTTCGTCTCACGACCGGTCGCATCAAGACGACCATAGCAAGTAACGAGCGTCTTCCCGGAAACCGAGCACGACCAAAATTTCCGCGCTTTGCCATCGTCGAAGTAGTATCGCGTGAGCGGCATGTTTCGTCCCAGAGAATTCTGCGGTTAAAGTGAGGCGTGCATCCACCTTCGCGAGGATACCTCTAAGCCGACTACCAATCCAGAAAACACGGTAGTCTTGCTATCCTTCGGGTCGTCTACCCGAGTACCACAAGTCACCTTGGAAAAGAGTCATGCAAGCCGCGACCGAACAACCAACATTAGGTGAGCTTGGTCATGATTTGCTGAAGATCACTAAATGGCAACGGGTTCGAGGCCTCACGACACCGTTTGTTGCGTCGGCGATGTATTGGGTGTTTGCGTCGTTCGGGTATTGGCCGCTGGCCGTCGCGTCGTTGGTGGTGCTGAGCTTCGTGACCTACGGATCGATCTCGCACGACTTGGTTCATCGCACGCTTGGTGTTTCACCTCGAGTTGGCCGGATCTTCCTGAGCCTCATTGAACTACTCGCCCTGCGTAGCGGTCACGCTTATCGAGCGATTCATTTACATCATCACGCTCGGTATCCGCACGATGACGATGTGGAAGGCCAAGCCGCAAAGATGTCGTTTTGGCGAGCCATCGCTGAAGGGTTCGTCTTTGTTCCACGGACAACCTTGTGGGCTTTGAAGCACGCAAAGACGGACAGAACATGGATCATTTGCGAGACCATCGTGGTCTGCGTTCTGATCGTGACTTCCATCGCTTTGCTGCCAATTTCAATGGTTCCGTTCGGCTACGTCGCCTTGATGATCGCGGGCAGCTGGATCATTCCGATAATCACATCATGGATTCCACACGACCCGACGCAGGAAGATCCGGTTCATCAAACGCGCGTGTTTCGCGGCTTCATCTTTCGTGTGATTGCAATCGATCATCTTTATCATCTGGAACACCATCTCTACCCGGCGGTACCACATCAGAATTGGCCAGAACTTGCCAAGCGACTGAATCCGTGGTTGGATGAACAAGGCATCGAACCGATTCGTTTGTAGAACCGAACGGCAAATACCATGCACGTTTTGGCAAACATAGGCCAATCAGGAAACACGTTGAATGATCCGACGGTGGCTTCGATTTCTATTCTGGCAACCCTTCGCGCTGATGTGTCGTCGGTTCCCGCTGTGGCCGTTTCGAGCAGAAATCACAGAACCTGTCGAAGGTGTACGGTGCATTCGAATAGACAATCTGCTGACGCGTCTCTTGAGTCGATTTAGTGGCGGCTACGACTACGCGGTTCTGTTTCTGATTGAAGATAGCCTGATTATCGACACTGGTTTTCCGTGGGCTCGACGACGCCTCAAACAAACGCTGATTGACCTCAACGTCGACAAGACAATCAAGACCGTCGTTAACACGCACTATCACGAAGACCACACCGGCAACAACGATCTGTTGATGGAAATGTCGGGGGCTAAAGTGCTGGCGCATGCGGAAGCGATCCCCGAGATTCTGTACCCGATTGAACTGCCGTGGTACCGCAGCTTCCTGTTCGGCCCATCGGCAGAAACAACCGCCGAGGTCATTGGCGAATCCGTAAGCACCGAAAGCTTCAACTTCGAAGTCATTGATACTGCTGGCCACTGCCCGGGACACATTTGCCTTTGGGAACCCAACAAACGATTGCTGTTTAGCGGCGACCTGTACGTCGCCGCCGACCTCGACGCACAACTTGGCGATGCGAATGGACCCGACTGGATCGACAGTCTGGAACGCACATTGGCTCTGAAGCCTGTCGCGATGTTCGACGCGCACGGCACCGTGTTTCTGGGAGAAGAACAAGTTTGTTCGCAACTACAGCGCAAACTGGACTTCCTGCTCGCCATCCGAGAACGCGTCCGTTCATGCGGCAAAGAAGCTCAGACCATCCAGCAGCTCACGCGACGTGTGTTTGACAAAGGCGAACTGGTCGACTGGCTATCTTTCGGCGACGGCTGGCTGTCACTGATAACCGGCTCCGACTTCTCACGAGCCAACATCGTCAAGTCGTTCCTCCGCGCCGATCTGAAATCGGCACGATGAAGTCGAGGTGTTCTTTGATGTCGCACTTGGGCCTTCTTGTTGGATATTCAAGAAGACAACGTGGCGGTGATTCAGTGTGACGCTAACCTAACACGCAGTTACTCAAGACTGAGTAGTGGACGAGGCAACGAGTGCACGGATGGATCGGACGTTTATGGGACTCGTTGCCTCGTCCACTACTTTTTGACACACGTTGTGCTTCAGGGATTTGATGTCGGATGGTCGAACGATCGAAACGCGGGAAGGGAAAGCACAAGCTGCTGGGGAACCATCAGAAGAGTTGGATCTGGGGTCGGAACCTCGTTCTTGAAACGCTTCGTGGCGGGATTTGGACGCCGCTCGAATTGCTTGTCGCTGAGAATTTCAACGGCGACGATGCACCTGAAGCGATGAAGTTAGCCGGCGATCTGGGCGTTCAATACGAAGAGGTTCCAGCTGACAGAATCAAGCAGCTGTGTGGTACGTCAGAGCATCAAGGTTTTGCCGCAAAGATGTCCGCGTTTCCGTACGCGGATGAAGCTCGGCTGCCTGCATTGATTCCGGAGTCGAAGCCAACGCTGATTGTGATTTGCGATCGTATTCAAGATCCGCACAACTTTGGTGCGATTGTTCGGTCAGCTGACGGATTCGGCGTGTCGGCCATCATCATTCGAAATACGAAACAAGTGGGTGTGACCAGTCAGGTCGCTCGTAGTTCGGCCGGGGCGGTGAACCATGTTCCGATTGTTCGAACCGAATCCATTGTTGACGCCGCGAAGAAGCTCCAAGCGGCGGGAGTCACGCTTGTCGCGTGTTCAGAGAAGGCACCTCAGCTGATTGGTGATTGCGATCTGAACCGACCAACGGCGCTGGTCATCGGCAATGAGGGGCGAGGCGTCAGCGGCGAGATGCTCGCGCAGTCTGACGAACTGGTTTCTATCCCAATGAGCGGGACAGTGTCGTCGCTGAATGCGGCGGTGGCTGCAGCAGTGACCATGTACGAAGTCGCCCGGCAACGCGCGTAGCCGTTCGCAGGCTGCGGGTTTGTCACTTCGTTCTTGGTCAGACTGACGATGACACAATCAAGGGTGGCGGCGGCAACGATCGCGCCCTTGCCGGACCGCGCCCCGCCCACCTCCGCGACG
>JBGCDN010000717.1:0-5820 GCA_045105495.1 Planctomycetaceae bacterium | reverse complement strand
GCCTCCCGTAACCTGGATTGACCGCGGAGCCGCGATGCGCGGAAAGAGGAAGGTCGACTCAGTCGCTCGTTTCGGTCGATATGACCGACGCACTTTGGCGGTTACCCAAATGAGCCTCGGCGTGCGTCACCGACGCTCGTTATAGACGCAGTGGCCACGACGATGCTGGTGGGTCAGTACAGGCGGCGGCTTAGTCGAATGCGACTTTCTGGCTCGAAGCCGCCCGCAAAGTGATATTGCTCGTAGGCTTGCAGAAACCGAATTTGTGAATTTCTGCGCCGAAGATTGGGAGGGCTGACACTATTGTTTAGCGATGAGCGATTCACTGGTCTCAAAATCTGATGCAGAACTCCTGAAGCGGTTCTCGAAAACGCGCAATGAGCGTGTCTTTGAAGAACTCATGGAGCGATATGGGCGGCTGGTGATGACGATCTGCCTACGTACTTTGCAAAACCGGCACGACGCTGAGGATGCCTTTCAAGCGACATTCCTTGTTCTCGCAGAGAAGGCCGCAAAGATCAGAAAACGCGAGTCGCTGCCGAGTTGGCTGTCAGGCGTAGCCCATCGGCTGTCGATGAACTTTGCTCGAAAGCGTCACAGAAGGGACTTGAGCTTGAAGGTAGAACCTGAGGCAGCACGAGATCACTTTGCTGATCTCGAACAACGCTTCGACACACAGGCAATGGACGAAGAGCTCCACTTGCTGCCGGAGAAGTATCGTGATGTGCTGGTGCGGTTCTACTTCCTCAATCAGACCAGTCGGCAAATCGCAGAGGCTCTGGGAATTACTCAGGGTTCGGCGGATGGCCGAATTAAGCGTGGTCGGCAGGAACTCCGTATTCGCCTCGCGAAACGCGGCGTTGCACTGGGCAGTGTGGTGACGCTCATAGCTCTCTCGGCGAAGCAGGCGTCGGCAGCGATGGCTCCAACGCTCATAGAGTCGACTTTAAAGGCGGCAGTTGCGAACGGTTCTATTGAGGGACTGGCCTCTGCCGCGGCTACTAAACTCGCAGGAGCAGAGCTGATGAGAACGGGTTCGATGATTTCTTCCGCCGCGATCGTGGCTGTGGCGGTTGCGCTACTTGGCCTCGGTTCGTTCGGGCTGAATGCCGCGTTGGCTCACACGGCACTGCCCGCTACGTTTGAGATAAGCACATTGGTGGCGAACTCGGAGTTTGCGGAACGCGCAACTACAGCGCCTATGGCTCAGGAAGAAGAAACAGGCCGGGCAGATCGCAACGAAATCGGGGCCTATATAGTCGCGCCGATCCTAGATCCTATGAAAAGCCTTGTCGGTCCCGGGCAAGACAAACCTACGGTCGAGACGTATCAGCTTCGTCGGCCATTGAAGGCTGCAGAACTCGCCGCGCTCTTGAAGCGGTTTGAGACCGGTGAATCCATTAAGGTGGACCTTGGGGCCAACACTGTTACCGTCACGGCGAATAGAAAACAGCACAAGGCGATAGGCCAGCTCGCGAAGAAGGCCGGTACTCCAGGCTTCCGTGAGGCCATGGAGAACACTCTCCGGAACCCTGCTCCGGCTCCGAGGAATCGCGTGCCGCGACAATCAAACCCCGTGGCTGACCTGTATGAGATCGATGTCAAGGATCTGGCCAAAATCCAACTTGAAGTCCTTAAGGAATTCCCACTAACCCAAACCAAAGTGCAAGATCAGTATCTTGCAGTCTTCGGTACCAGGGAGCACCGGAACAAAGTCGCAGAGATTATCAAGAAGTCTGCTCCGGACGCGAAACGGTCACGAATCCCTGCGGCCGACCCCGAATCCAAGGTTTCTCCGGCCAGGAAGCCGGCTACCAGCATACCCAAGTTTGCAACAGCGAAGCTAAGTATTGACGGTAACAGCGTTATGGTGAAAGACCCGGAGGCAGCCAAAGGTGTAGAGCAGACCTACACGGTTCGTGTTCCGTACGAAGTGACCACGCTCGATGCAGACAGAAAGGCCGTCAAGAAGATGAGGTTTCGTGACGAAACGCGAACGCGTGTCGTTTATCCGAATGGAAAGAAGGTCTACAAACTGGACAGGCTGAAGATCGTAACGGTCTCCGGAACCGAGAAGCTCACGGTCGAGATTTTGCGAAAAGAGCTTGATGGCACCAAACCGATCGTGCTGCTCAAGTCGGGCCAGAAGCTAAGCGATTCCTTCAGACAAGTACTGCGAGCGAAAGCAATCGTCATAACACTTCCGAACTCGGAACCAGCGGCGCCCTGAGGCCAGATTACGCTGTAGTGTCCTAGCGTCACTCCCAGCCTAAGGAACAACCAGAGTCTGCCTGAAAGCGTTGTTGGCCTATCGGCTTGGCGATACTCAGATCGTCTCTGCTACCGTGTCTAAACAGATTCAACAAATCCCGTCGGTGTGCGTCACCGATGCACATTGACCGCAGGCGCACCGGACTCAAGAAGCTGCTTGGCAGGCTGTCGAAGACCGACA
Organism: Planctomycetaceae bacterium; assembly: GCA_045105495.1. GTDB lineage: Bacteria > Planctomycetota > Planctomycetia > Planctomycetales > Planctomycetaceae > CAYNWT01. The sequence continues at coordinate 3,368 of JBGCDN010000717.1, read as the reverse complement.
TCGGCTGCATCAGTGACAGAAACACAGCCTGGCAATGCGGGCGCTGTGATTTCGGTGTGGATCGTCAGCTGAAGTCTCGCCCGGACATCATGGCGACCGGACTTATGGTTACTGCGACTTTACGATTGTGATGGGCAGTGATGTGGCAGATTGTCCGGGGATGCTGAGTTCGACTTTGTAGGACCCTGAGGGCATGGGGCCATCGTTTGAGAACTCGAAGTTCATTCGGTTTAGCTTGCCGTCATAAACCTGCTTGAAGGAACCGATCTCAGTGTTGCCTGCAACGTCGGGGTGATCGACTTCGACTGCGACAAGCTTTGCCACAACTTCGGTTCCCACAGGAGCATCTACCAGGTCTGCTTTTGCGTGGACGGTATCGGTAGGTGCATAGCTGGTTACGCGACTCTCACCAGCCGCGTCGGATGATAGCCACGCGTCCCGGAGTCGTGGTTCAGTGTGAACCGTGACCTTGACTTGCTCGCCACATCCGGCGACCACGCACACTACTATGACCAGAGCGAAAAATTTCATTGTGCTTGCCTTCCAGGTTCAATGAATTGTGGATTCTTGGTGTCCGACCATTACACATCGTGGTTAGACGATGGTCTCGAAGTTTTTGGATGGAGCGTTCGCTCCGGGCGTTTCGAAGTAGTCATCACCGCTTCCTCCGTTCAGCTTTAACGCGCCGAACACAATTACGGGGTCCCCGTTTCCGATGCCGAGAGCGTCGTCGCCCGAACCAGTGTTGACGGAGAGCGACGTAAGGAATGTGCTGTCGTCTATGCCGACGATCTGCCCACCCGATCCACCCTTGATCGTGGCAGCGCCGCTGACCGTTGTTCCTGTGACAAAGACGGCGTCCAGGGAACCGCTCGCAGATCCGGTGTTGATCAGAAGCCTTTCACCGACGTTTGCTCCGATCTCGAAGTAGTCGCCGCCCGACCCCATCTTCGCGTTCACGTCGCCGTTGACTCCGATGAAGACGTCAACGCGGTCGTTTCCGCCGTTCATGTTGGCCTTGAGGTCATCCTGGACAAAGGGCAGGCCGACGAAGTCGATGTGCAGTTGCCCGTTGATTGTTGTGATGCCGCCGTTTCTATCCGCTAACCCTTGAACACGGATTCCCGGACCGATTGGCGAGAGTTTGATGTCGATGTGGTTGTCGAGGTTGTCGCCGGTCAGAATGAGGTCACCTCCCCGATTGATTTTCGCGAGCACGTTCCCTGCCAATAACGCGCGGTCTTCCAGTACTTCCATGGCCGACTTTTGGGGCGGGGAGGTCGCCTTCCGGCGACGGTGCCGAGCGGAAAGAAGCGAGGTGATGAGGCTGAATTTGCTTGCTGGCATGAATTTCTCCACTTCACAAACCTGAGTTCACCAGCGCTCTCGCGACTGCGAGCGGCGTCAACCACGGACGCTGGCTTCTGTTTCCCGTACACCGTGCCGCCACCGGTGTTACGCTCGATTCTTTTTTCTTGGATAGATTGTCCGAATCTCGCGTGGGTTGGTTCTTCGGGTATGATATTTTCCTGTTTCTTGATGTGACCACAGTTGAGTATGGGCCAAGTGGATGAGTGTCAGTCGGCGAGCGTTTCTCTGCGGATTAAGACGCAGTTGTCTCCGTGACCGAAAGGGCTCGGCTCTTCAGACTGCTCGACGAATCGCCACAGCCAACGGCGAAGAGTTAGCCGGCCAGCTCGTCGAAATGGGCGAACTGACGGCGTGGCAGGCCCGGCAGTTGCTTGCCGGTGAGGAACACGGATTCGCACTCGCCCATTTCGCTCTGGAAGAACCGCTGGGGCGAGGAGCATCAGGCTTCGTCTTCAGAGCACGAGATGACCGGGGACGCGATCGGGTCCTGAAGGTGCTTCATCCGGCGATCGCGGCAAACCCAGATGCGCTGGAGCGCTTTCGTCGGGAAGTGCGAGCTGCGATGAGCGTTCGACATTCGAATGTTCTGACGGCGACCGAAACTGGGTTTGACCGAGGATTGCACTTCCTTGCGTTTGAGTTCCATGAGGGAATTGATCTCAGGCAACTGTTGAACCGAGTCGGGCGACTGTCTCCGATTCAAACCGCAAGTATCATCTCGCAAATCGCGATGGGTCTACAACACGTTGCCGACCAGGGAATGGTGCACCGTGACATTAAACCATCCAACATTTTGGTTTCGCCGGATGGAACCGCCCGGTTGCTGGACCTTGGCCTCGCGCGGCTGGATCAGGCTTCATCGGAATCGACAGTGACCGAGACCGGACAGATTCTCGGCACCATTGATTACATTCCCCCAGAACAGGCGCAGGATGGTCGGCATGCAGATATGCGCAGCGACATCTACTCGCTTGGCTGCACCATGTACCACTGTCTCACCGGTAGCGTGCCATACCCAAACGGAGCGATTGCTGAGAAGTTGATTCAGCATCTGACGGGAACGCCTCGACCAATCACAGACGACGAGGCTCCCGATGAGCTACGTGCGGTGGTGCAGCGCGCGATGGAACGTGATCCGAATCAACGCTTCTCAACGGGAACAGAGTTTGCCGAGGCCCTGAGCCCGTTTTGGCAGGGACTGCCAGCCATTCACATTCCCGAGAGACTCTCCGTTGGCCCTGTTTCGGCACCGCCTGAATTCGCTTCGACAATCCCGCTCGATGCGCAGAATGAACTCGATATCACTCTGCCGAACGTCGAGAGCGACACGCGTTCTCTGTGGCGGATTGCTGGTGTGGTTTGCCTGGCCATTGCGCTCATCGTAGGCGCTGCCACTTGGTATCTGCGCCCCGAGCCCTCTGGAATGGTGGACATCAAGTTGGCTGCGGAATATCCGGAAAGTGCGATCTTCAGCATCGATGGCAGTGTCGTCGAATCGCGATCACTATCTATGGAGCCGGGCCCGCATGTAGTAAGCATCAAGTGCGACGGATACGAGCATTGGAACCAGACCATCACCGTAATTGATGACACACGGGTCGTGATTCGCCCCGAACTGATTCCGACTGTTGCGTTCTCCCGAAAACACCAACTCGCGACGCTAACTCGCCGGGTCGATGACGCAATCGACGGTGCACTTCCACGCAGCGAGACGGACGAACTTGCGTTGGCAATTAGGAAATTTGCCTCGGAAAATCCGACAAGCATAACTTCGCTGACCGCCCATAAGGTTGTCAGCAAGCTGCCATCTTCGTTCGACGCGTTTCAACGTGAGCAAATCTCGCCATACGAGTTAGCCGTTGCCGGTGTTGGAAAGGGCATGGATCGCAGGCCCCCTAAGGAGTTGGTCGGCGTTATTGGAGACAGCCGCCTGCATCAATGGGACTCACTGTCATCCGTGCATTTTTTCGGGGAGAACCAGCTGCTCGCCACGGACG
>JBGCDN010000716.1:0-8869 GCA_045105495.1 Planctomycetaceae bacterium | reverse complement strand
GAAGTCACGCGCCGTGTTCCGATTGATCCTGCTGAATCAAGTCGATGGCGGCAGTCTCAAGCGGTTTTGCAACCGGACGGATCGGTGACCGTGCCCGAGATTTACCTTTTCGAACAGCCGCTTTTTGACGACACCACCGTACTTGTGGACGGGGGCACCTTCATCATGGGGAAAGATGCCGGCAATGGCACACCGCCTCATGAGAGAACCGTCCCCAGCTTCTACATGATGGAAGATGAAGTCACTGTAGAGATGTTTGCCACTGTCGCGCGGCTTGTTGAAAAGCTCAAAGATCAAGACTTGCCGCCCGGTACCCCGATGGGTTCCGTGTCGTGGGGGCTGGCAACAGATGTCGCTGAGAAACTGGGCGGTAGGTTGCCGACCGAGGCGGAGTTCGAATACGCCGCTACGAATGCTGGAACAACAGAGTTCCCTTGGGGCAACGATCCGAGCGTCATTACAGAGTGGAAGTTTGGTCCCGTTCGAATCGCAGACTACGACGTGCGGCCAGGTGAGAAGCCAATCTACGGATTGTATTCCAACTATGCCGAATGGACTTCAACGCCAATGCACTCCTATCCGGGGTCAGGGCCTATTCCAGAGGAAATCCGCTCGCTCTGGTCGGAAGCTCGGATTGTCCGGAGTGGCGATGCAAAGGTCGCTGAAGGCAAGCCGGGTGAGACGAATTTTGCGAACTTCGCTCGCCGCTATCGAGTTGCGTTAGATCAGGGAGAACGTCATCCACAACTCGGTTTCCGCTGCGTACGAAGCGCGAAGCCTCGGTTCTTGCCTTGAAGGACGTTGGGAGACGCTAAGGCGCGCACGCCTAGTGGACGAAGCAATGACTTCCCCCCGTCGTCGTCGCCCGGCGTTGGGAAGTCGACCTCGGTTTGGACTCCTCGCGTCGTCCACTACGACAGGCCAAGGGCAAGCTAACCGAACGGCCTTAGGTCTGCTTTCAACACGCTGTGAAGCTTGGGGCTCGGAAGCCCCAAGTACACCAGCCGCCAACTTACTTTGCCGAAGCTTGTCGCTGGTCTTTTGTGGTGACCAGAAATTCTTTTCCGTCGACCACCAAGCGGTGGGTCCAGAAGTTCATGCCTTTGAACGTGCCCATCTTCGAGACAGTTAGGCCTTCGCCATCGACCTGCACTCCGGTTCGAAGAGTTGCGACGGGGAACCGGTTTTGGCTGTCTCCGACGCTGGTTTCCATCAGTTGGAAGTAGAAGGTCTGGTTGCCATCCACAACTTTGACATATCCACGGTCTTGTGATCTTACATCGGACAAGTTTCGCAGATAGCGACCAGTTGTGTCGCCTTGCTTTGGTTTTCTGACTTCAAATCGCTCCATGAGAACCGTTTGAGTTGGCAGGTCTACCATCCGGAGTGGATTCCTGAAGGTGTCGTGAGCATTCACGCTAACCAGAAGAATACCGTTCAGCTTCCGGTTAAAGTTTGCGACGCTGGCCTTCTGTCGTTCAACGGTTGGCAAGCGAACGTAGTCCGTCAGAAACTTTGGAACGCTCGCCACGAGTGCTGCGAACTGCTTTTGGTTCTCTTTCGCCGGTTGTAGTTTGGTTCCTACAAGTCGTCGAATACCGGCGATGCTTAGCGATGGGCTGCAGGCTTTTTGTGCCGCCATGCCGTCGCTGTAAAGCTGCTGCCAGTTCTGCCAAGGAGTGACTTCGCCTTCAAGTTTTGTGATTGGCTTAGGTTCTGGTGCCGGGCCATCGTCCGGATTAACACTACCGGTACCGTAAATGGACTGTGGGCACGTCATGCCAACGCAATTCACTGGGCAGCTGACCATTTTCGGAGACGTCGCAAACACGACTGTGTTCGGCACCGCGCAATCACGGACTCGGTATTGATGCATGTGGCCAATGGCACCAAGGTATTCGATGGGGCAATCGGCGGCTCCGACGATAGGGCCTCCCAGTTGCCCAGAGGCCGGCAGGCCGCCGACAAGGATGGTTAGGATGAAGACTCGGGACATTCTTGGTTCTCTCTTTTCTTGTGCGGTTCCACCACAACCAATGTGGCGAAAACAGTTGCTTAATTTCTCTAATGCAAATGCGTTATGCGAAAACACAGGCTTGAGTTCGAACTCGTGCCAGTCTGCGTTTAGAAACCCTTTAGTGCGCCGATTCTCTTGTGAAGACGGTCACGTCCGGAGATTCGTTTTATTAAGTCGCCGACGATCGTCACGTCGTTGTCGAAGAGGTTGTGGGCAGCGTCGCGGTACTCGCCGGACGAGCACACTTTGACCTGCGGCTTCAAATGGAGAACCGGTTTCACGCCGCCAATCGCTTTCGCCTTCCATGCTTTGATCTCGGCAGCACCTTTGGTTCCGAATTCTCGTTTTTGAACCGCTGAGTCGTCCGACCAGGCGGTCGCCATACCAAGGACTGGCGTGTACTTCTTGTCTTCAAGAGCACGGCTGATGAGGTACAGAAACGACTTCCCGTAGATGCCCGCCACGTTGTCTCGTCGTTCGTTTTCTTCCGACAGCACATCGATTTGAAAGTGGCTTTCCGTTGCTTTGATGGAACCCTGAGTCACCGCCTTAGCGAAGGTTCGCGACGCGAAATTCAGCGAACAGGCGGGCGCCAATAGAGAGCAGGTCGCTGCCTTGATGCCTTGGTTTTTGCTGCCCGCTGAGTGCATTTTGCGAACAAACTCACCGAGGTGAATGGCGCCTGCCGAGTGAGCGACAAGGTGAAGACCTGGTTTGTTTTTCTTCAGTGACTTGTGGGCGATCGCATCGGCCAGATCGTCGGCCATTTCGAAGATGGCGCCGCCGTATTTGGCTGCGACTTCGGCGTCATGTTTGAACTGTGTCCAGAGAGGACGAATGAGCTGCAAACATACCGATTCAATCTGAGCATCGCGGGCTTCGCTGGTTTGGCCTGATGCTTCAGTCCATGCGTGCATCACATCTCTCAGCGCGGTGTCCATGCGCTGGCCGAGAACCGATTGGTTTGCAGCGACACCGGTAAGCAACATCTGCCCAAGCGGTTCCATGAACCCGCTCTGGCTGGAAATGAACAATGGGTAGATACCGTTTTCATAGAAGTACGGACCCAATACCGCCGCGCGGCGGAGGGCGATTCGTTCTGGTTCCAGGCCACTGTGGGCGAAGATGACAATCTGGTTTAGTTGATCGTTTTTTTCGAACTCGGTGACCAGGTGATTGTGACAAATGTGTTCCAGTGCTTTTCGGCCGCTCGACTTTTCGATCAGGCGATTCAGAGGTTCGCCGCGACTATTGATGATGACCGAATGGTGGTAGGCGCGTTCTTCGCTCCACGCACCGCGGCCGGATGCAACAATCGGATCGGATTCACCGAAGGCTCGGTGCCGTGCGACCTTGCCTGAAAGTTTCTCACGGCCTGCGCCAGCAGTTCCAACGGAACCGTACTGTGAGTTGCCTGAACGATTCTTGTAGGTGAATGTTGTTGGAACACCGAGTGCGGCGACCCATGCGTCCTCGCCAGACCGATACCATTCGTCGTACGGCATGATCGCAAAGCCGTGGTAGCCAAACTTCTTTCCCCACGAGTTCAGCAGGATGAATCCGTCGCGCGTGTAGCCTACCAACGCATACGCGTGTCCTAATGTTCGTGAAGACGAGTGCGGAATTGTCGGGATCTTCTTGGGTTGTTTGCCCGTGTGTTCAATCTCTCGCCACGCGTCGACGTTGATATTGCCGGACACCAGAATCGCGCCCGTTTCGTAAATCGCCGCCTGCATGTCCAGCACGTTTTGACGATCGAACGCGCTCTTCTTCCAAACTCGGTAGAACGCACCGATCGTGCATTCAGCCGCGCTTTCCTGCCAACGTGGATCGGGTTCTTCGTTGGGGCCAAGTTTGCCCCAGTATTCTTCGAGACAAACCCCATGTCGCAGCCAACCCTTCATGACCGCGCGTGGGGTGGAACCGTCTTTGTAAACCTGCCCCGGCAACTTGTCGTAGAACCTCGCGACGTGATAGAGCATCTCTGAGCTGACTGGCTTCACGGTCGATGCGTCTGGGATGTCGTCAATGGTTTTTGTGTTCAGAAGCAGCTGCTGACGCCAGTCGCGTGACCATTGAAGAAAGTTAATCATGGCGGCCAGCGCGTAGCCGGTGCATGGCCCATTCGCGACCTGGTCTTTCACCAAAGGCGCGTACTTCGGAAGGATGTCGAGTGCGTTCTTTGGGTACTCAGCGGGCAGAGAAACCAGCGGCTTAATGTACTGCAAGTCGCGTAGATCAAGCGGGTCCGGGCGGACATCAGGTATCTGATCTCGGTCAGTAGATTTTCGTTTCGCCATAGCCACACGCTGTTTGTTAAAACGAGCCGTGCGTCCTAAACGTCGACAATCTCTGTGTTAATCGCATGGCCCTGCAAATTCGATTAGACCCGGCAAGGTTGCATTGTCGCAAGCGCCGTTGAACTGATTCAGGATGATTTTAGGACCTTGACCGTGGCTTTTAGGGCGGGAACAGCCGCGTCCGATTGTGGGGAATATCGGGCCTGCGCGTATTGCTTGTACCACGACACAATGGGTTCCGGAGCCGTATCAGAGATGCGATCTGCGAACTGAGAAAGCGTTTCGTGACTTGCGCGGGTTAGGCCATGTTGTTTCTCGAGCCGACGATCCATTTGCGACAGCAGTTTGCGAAACACTTTTGCGTTTGGGTCAGGTCGGACGCGAATCTTGCTCTTCGGGTGGCGACGTTTCCACCTTAGGAAAAGCAGAAGTAGTATCAGTGCGAACGTCAGTTGGATTCCAGGTGAGGCAATGCCAGCTTTCACAATCCACATGATGCCGCGTTGATGTAGTCGAACGCGGAGAACCTGGTAGCGGTCCTGGAGGTAGTTCCAAATCTGAACCAGTTGACTGCGGTTGGGGTTTTGTGGAACACCGGACGGTGGAGTCGCTTCGACGATCATCCAGCGGCCACGTTCTGCGTCCCATGCCTCTACCCACGCGTGAGCAAACCGGTTCCGAACTACCCAGTGTTCTCCATACCAGTTCGGTTCGGCCGCCACAAAACCGGTGACGTATCGCGTTGGTATTCCAGCCGTCCGAAGGGTCAACGCTGCTGCCGAAGCGAAGTACTCGCAGTGAGCCGCCTTCACTCGAAGAAAATGATCCAGCGTATCGGTTCCTGCAGGCGCCATGAATTGTGTGGAGTATCGAAAGTTCTCACGGAAGTAACCGGTGACCGCGTCAGTGTTTTGATCGAAGCTTCTGTCGGCCTGCACCAGTGTTCTGCCCAACTCCAAAATCGAAGCCGGGGCGTTTGTTAGATCGAGATACTCATATTTTTCGATCTCCGACTGGGTTAGCTCAGTCGACTTATGATCGATCGATTGGTGGATGGTGTATGGATAGCCAATCAAGAGGTCAGGTGCTGACAAGTTGCCTTCACCAGTGAGGGTGAGTTTCTCCGTTTCCGCAACGACACAGCGTGGCTTGTCTGGAAGGAATACGACGGCTTCCAAGTCGGTGACTGGCCAACACTGCATCGAAGGTCCGGCAACTTCGTCCGCGGTTCCTTCGAGGTAGAAAACGTTCTCGTCCGGACCGTGGTCGACCTTGCCAATGACCGATGGTTGGACGGTTCGATCGAGGACCTTGTTAGGAACCCATTCGCCTTGGATGTACTCTCCGAACACAAAGCCGCGCAGGTAGCCCGGTGGTTCGTCTGAATAGACTCGCATCGCAACAGTGTCTGAATTCTGTTCACGGAAACGGACCACGCTGTAGAGCCGGCCCTTCGTTGTGAATCCAGCCTCTTGTTGTGTCTGCGGTGGATCGACAAGGCGAGAAATCAAGTCTTCGATATCTCGCGCGTGATCGTACAGGCTCGACGCGGACCACCATCCCAACGCGGCGACAGCCAACATCAACGCCCCAAGAATCGGGATGCGGAATGAACCGCGATCGTTTCCGTAGATGTCTCGGTTGCTGGCGGTGAACGCGGCAGCGACAGTGATGAACAGAGTTGTAAGAACCTGAAACCCCGCACGTTGTTCGTCTGACACGAAGATGTCTGCGGCACAGACCATCGCTATTGCGGCGAGCCACGGTAGTAGTTGCGGCAGTACTCGTGAGTTCCGGCTTGTGGCCAACAGAAACAACTGCAGCAACATGAGGAATTGGGCAGTCACGTAAGCGAACTGCGTCATCTGTGCGACAGCCGTCCCGGGAACGGGCACCGGTGCAACACGTGATTTGATGATGAAGAAGATTGCTACAGCGGACAGAGAGCGAAACCGTTTCCCCTTGGCAAAATCGACCCGAGAGTCAGTGATTAGAAACCACGCTGCAAGAATTACGATGGCTCCGGACAGCAGGAATGTTCCCAGCAGGTACCAAATCGTTGTGGCCTGAATGACGAACATCAGTAGCGTCGCCAGTTTGGTGAACGCTCGGATGCGGATCGGTTCTGAAGGTGCGCTTTCGACGGCCACGTTGCTCATATGCTGCTCACTCCGCCGTTTCGGATTTGTTCCGGAGTGATGAACTCGACGTCAGCATCAACATCAATCGACATCGATTCTGCGTTCTCAGCGACAATTAAAATCTTCAACGCGCAACCGGCTTCCTGAATTTGTCGAACCAGCTCTCGGCGTTGCGCGTTCCATTCGATGAACACGCAGATGGCCGTGGAGATGCTTTCGAGTTCGTGGACGATGGCTGCAGAAACATCGCCGAACGCGTCTTTGTACGACGGTTCGACGCATGCGAGGATTTCGAGGATATTTTCCAGATGAGCCGTATGCCGCCCGGCGCGGAAAATGTGTAGTTCGTCACCGGCGGCAAAGATGTCGATTAAGTATTCGCCGTTCGATAAGCCATCGGCAACCGCAGCGGTCATGCTGATGGCGGCTTCTAAATCGGGGTAGCCATCGACTGGTTGCTGGCGCTGCTTCGAAACGAACGTGTCCACAATCAAGCCGACGCGACAATAGAATTCTTCCTGATACTCGCGAACAACCGGCCGGCCAAGTCGAGCCCACGATCGTGCGTCCAATCGGCGGATGGGTTCACCAGGAACGTATTCGCGGTTCCCAATGTATTCGGGCGATTCGCCAATGTTGGATGTCAGCGCGATGCCGCCCGGTTGGTACCGCATTGTGGTCGGCACGCGAACTGATTCGAGCGGATGGAACGTGGGCAGAACCAACAACGGATGCCGATCGCCTCGCGCGGGCATGCCGATGCGGAACAGGTTAAACGGAAACGTGGTGAAGGCTCGCAGGGGCGGTAGCTCGTAGAGACCTCGTCGTTTTGGAACCAGCGTCATCGGCAGCGAACAGCTCGCTCGCTTTTGCAGTGATGCAATCACGCGGCCACGGCCACGTTGTTCAATACTGGCTGGCAGGTCGAAGATACCGACACCGACATCGAAGATGGTTCTCCACGCCGACCGGTTCCTTACACGCAATTCGCAAGTTACCGGTTCTCCTGCAACAACTCGCGACGGCATCGCTCCGGAAATTTTCACCAGCGGGATTGAAAAGAACCCGCCAGCTAATCCAACCAGAGTCAACGCGACCAAGGCGCAGAAGACCTGGTAAACGGGAAGCTGCATTGTGACCGTACCGATCCCCGAGACGATCAACGCACCGATCAGCCATTTGCCGCCGAGCGTGACTTCATCGCACCAGCTGCGCCAGAGCGTGTAGATGGGAACGTATTTCCGCGTCTTGCGTCGTTTGGCAACCCACCGCTTCACCTCAAGCCGCGCACGACGAAGTGTGCGGAGCGGGCTTGAGAACCGATTTGCCGCGCTCATACCGGCACCGAAACGTCCGTCAGGATGTCATCGATCACCATGCGTTTGCTGATCTTTCCGTATCGAGCTCGCGAGGTCAGGATGACTCGGTGAGACAGAACGTACGGAGCCATCCTCTGTACGTCGTCCGGGGTCACGTAGTCGCGACCTGCGAAGAACGCTGCTGCTTGTGACGCGCGAAACAGCATGAGCGAACCACGTGGGCTGACGCCGATCTTGAGTCGAGCGTCATCGCGCGACTTGTTGACCAAGCCAACAATGTAGCCGGAAACGAGACGTTCGACGGTGACATCACAGACGCGTGTTTGGAAGTCAATCAGCTCTGCCGCAGACAGGAATGGCTGTAGCGAATCGACTGGGTGAGCTTTGGCCTGGGCGTGCAGAATGTCGATTTCTGTTTCCGGATCGGGGTAGCCCGGATGCAACTGCAGCAAGAACCGGTCGAGCTGCGCTTCAGGCAGGGGATACGTGCCGTGGAAGTCGATCGGGTTTTGCGTTGCCAGCACGAAGAACGGTTGTTCGAGTTCTCTGCGTTCTCCTTCAATCGTGACTTGCCCTTCGCTCATCGATTCCAGCAGGGCAGATTGAGTTCTCGGTGACGCGCGATTGATTTCGTCGGCAAGTAAAATGTTGCAGAAGATCGGGCCTTCTCGAAACGTGAACGAACCATCGACCGGGTTGTAGACAGATGCCCCGAGTATGTCGCTGGGCAATAGGTCCGGAGTGAACTGAACTCGGTTGAAGTTCAAGTCGATGGATTTGGCGAGTGCTTTCGCCAACGTTGTTTTGCCAACACCTGGCACGTCTTCCATCAGGACAGACCCGTTCGCCAGCATCGCGACTACCAGCATCTCAATGCACTCATCTTTCCCACGAATGACCTGCGCGAGATGTTGTGTAAGTGCGGCCAGCTTTTCAGCAGCGACCGGGCGTTCGGGTTGATCCATACAGGGCCTCGGAGGATTGATGCGAACGACGACATTGATCAAGTCGCCAGTTGCGGTTTGTGCTTTTGGTTCGCAACCAACGATGTAGATGCGTTGAGAGGGAAGATTTGTCTGTCGCCTGAGTCTA
>JBGCDN010000715.1:0-7909 GCA_045105495.1 Planctomycetaceae bacterium | reverse complement strand
TTGCCAAGAGGCTTGTTGCGAGAACCAATCAGTGGGCTGCATCGAGCAGACCTGATTGTTGTGACTCGCTGCGATCGCGTAAGTGAAGTCGAAGTCGAGCGAATCGAAGAGCGACTTTCGTGCTACGAGAAGCCAATCGTTCGAGTTGCGTTCGAGCCAACATGTTTGGTGGGTACGGACGGAGCAGAACAGGGTTTCAGTATTTTAGGCGGACAAACGATTGGGGCTTTCTGTGGTATTGGAAACCCAGATGCGTTCCGTTCGACACTGAAACAAATTGGTGTCGATCCGAAGTTCTTCGAAGCCCTTTCCGACCATTGCCATTACGACGTGAACACGGTTGGTAAGCTGATCCAACTGGCGCAAGAGTACGAAGTTAGCGACTTGCTGTGCACGGAAAAAGACCTGGTCAAACTGAAGGGCGTGGAGTTCCCGGCAACAATCAGCGGCGTCCGAATCGCCCCTGTACTTCGACAAGGTCAGGACGAATTTCGGGCAGCGGTCAATTCGATTAACGAGACTGTCGTCTGCTAATGATGATGGCTATCAAAATGCCGACCCCCAAGCCAACGCCAACCATACCCCAAAACGGGTAGTACGTCGGTTGCCACAGCGGAAGGAAGTCGCCGTCTCTGCCGGGGTGCGGGAAGTCAACGCCCAACAGTCCTGAGATTGTTGCCAGCGGAAGAAACAGCGCGGCAAGAATATTCAGTCGGTGCGAAGCCTGAGCCATCGCGGCATTGCTTGTTGCCTGTTCTTCCGACTGCTGCAGTGTCGCCACATCCAACGATCCGCGTGCGTCTGACATCAGCAGTTCGATTGTGCGTTCCAATCGATATGCATGGTCGCGTGCGTTGATGAGTGCTCGTTCTTTGGGAACAGCTTCGCGAGCTGATTGAAGCGTCGCATGTTGATGCCTGGCAGCTCGAAGAACAGGTGCTAGCCGCGTTAAGACCTGCAGATACTGTTTCGCTTCGTTGGCGTTGTGCTCAGCATCGTCCAGTGACATCAGAACGTCGTCGTATTCACTGAGATGTTGCTCCAAAGCAGGTAGACCGTCGGTTCCATCGTTGCACTTCCAGGTTCCCTCCGGATCACGCCACAGAATCCGTGCAGTTCGCATGTTCTGCCCGGCCTTGGGGGCTTTGTGCAGAACCAGTAGCAAGTGACCATCTGACTCCATGCTTCGCTGACGCCCGGGCTCGTCGCCCAATCGATCGCGAAAAATCTGTGGAACGGTCCATTCAGCGGGCAGTAACGGCTGGTTCATTTCAGCGTCACTCCAAAGCGAGTCTTGTTTCATTTGTGTCAGGCTTGTACTCCGGAAGGTTGATGTCGTACACCTCAATTAACGCTCTGCTTAAGAGCCGGTTCACAGAGAAGTTGGCAGGAAACAAAAAATGACGCCGTCTGGATTCCGCGGAACAGTTCTATCCCTCCTCATTACAAGTGCGGCGGTGGCTGTGGCTGATGACTGGCCACAATGGGGAGGCCCCAAACGCGACATCGTTTGGCGAGAGACTGGTATCGTTGATAAGTTCGAAACAGACGGGTTGCTCCCGCGAAAATGGTCAACACCGCTGGCTCAGGGCTACTCTGGTCCGGCGGTTGCCAATGGTCGCGTGTACGTCACCGATCGAGAATTAAAGAAGCGGAACGAACGCATTCTGTGTCTGGATGCTGAACCCGGCGACGTCATTTGGAAGCACGAGCATCCCGCTCGGTATACCGTTTCCTACCCCGCCGGACCTCGCGCGACGCCGGTGGTTCATGACGGGATGGTTTATACAGTCGGTGCGATTGGACACATGTTTTGCTTTGCCGCAGATACGGGCAAGGTTGTCTGGCAGAAACAGTTTCAGGAAGACTACGGAACGAAGTTGCCCATATGGGGCATGGCCGCATCGCCGCTGGTTGACGGAGATCAGCTCATCACCCTGGTCGGTGGGCCTGACGCACTCGTTGTCAGTTTCGATTTGAAGACCGGCGAAGAGAACTGGAGGTCATTAAACGACAAGCAAGTCGGCTATTGCCCGCCAGTCATCTATACCTTCGGCGGACGACGACAACTCATCATTTGGCATCCGGAAGCGGTCACTTCGCTCGACCCGAACACTGGCAAGCCGATCTGGAGCATTCCGTTTGCCATCAAGGCAGGATTGACAGTTCCTATGCCTCGTCAGATTGGCGAGCAGTTGTTTGTGACTGCATTTTACAACGGGCCCATGTTGCTAAACGTCAAAGCTGATTCGGCGGAGATCGCATGGAAAGGAAAAAGCAACAACGAACGGCAAACTGACGGTTTGCACTCCATCATGCCGACTCCAGTCGTGACAAAAGAAAACATCTTCGGTGTCTGCAGCTACGGAGAACTTCGAGGACTCAGGACATCAACAGGTGAACGACTCTGGGAAACACGAAAGCCAACCGGTTCTGGCCGTTGGTGGAACGCATTCATCATCCCGCACGAAGATCGGTTCTTCCTCCACAACGAGCAAGGCGATTTGATTATCGCCAACATGTCGTCTGCGGGTTACGAAGAAGTGAGCCGAGCCAAACTGGTCGAACCAACTCGTAAAGTTGGTCGCCGAATGACGATTTGGTCACACCCGGCCTTCGCCATGAAAAGTGTGTTCGCCAGGAATGATAAGGAGATCGTCCGAGTCGACTTGTCAGCAAAGTAGGGAAGGGCGACTCGAATGAGTGAAACCTACGACGCCATCGTTATTGGGCTTGGCGGCTTCGGCAGTTCTACGCTGTACGAGCTCGCGAAACGCGGGATGAAGGTACTGGGCATCGATCAATTCGGAATTGCTCATGACCAAGGAAGTTCGCACGGTGAAACTCGAATTATCCGTCGAGCCTACTTCGAACATCCCGACTACGTTCCGCTGCTCGATCACACGTATCGAATGTGGAGAGAACTGGAAGACGAGTCCGGACGGGATCTGATGAATCTCTGTGGTCTGGTTCTCTCTGGCCCATCAGATGGCGAAGCGGTTCCGGGAGTTGTCCTCGCGAAGGAACAACATGGCATCGCGGTTGAATCGTTGGATCGCAAAGATGCGGCTGAACAGTTTCCGCGAATTCGATTTCCTGAAGATCACACGATTCTCAGAGAATCCGATGCGGGCTACCTGCGTGTCGACGACTGTGTGCAGACTCATTGTGATCTTGCCGCAGCCCGCGGAGCGACAATTCGCAGTCACGAAAAGGTTGTTGATTGGTCGGCGACGGACGCTGGAGTTACTGTGACGACAGAAGCCAGTTCGTATTTGGCAGGCAAACTTGTTGTCGCCTGTGGAGCCTGGTCGGTGCAGGTTCTGAAGGCACTTGGGATATCTCTCACCATCTTGCGGAAGTCTGTTTTTTGGTTCCCAAAGACAGTCGCAAACTCACAGCCGTGGCCGGTGTTTTATATCGAAGACCAGGGGCGGTCGTTCTACGGCTTGCCAGGGTTGGATGAAGCATCTGTGAAAGTCGCTGAGCATAGTGGCGGCGACACCGTTGCGGATCCAACAAACGTGGTCCGTGATGTGAATACGACCGAGCGTGACGCGGTGTCCAACTTCATAACGACAACATTGTCCGGCCTTCAGACTCAGCCAGCCGCTCACAGCGTTTGCATGTATTGTATGTCGCCCGATGGTCACTTCATTGTCGATCAACATCCTGGACACAAGAATGTTGTTATCGCAGCAGGCTTCTCCGGGCACGGCTTCAAGTTCACACCGGTCATCGGAAGCGCAATTGCCGACCTGATTGATTCGGGGAGAACCGATTTGCCGATAGGTTTCCTCGGGCTCCGCTGATCTGATGTAACCCAATCGGCACGCTGAATGCCTACAACGACTGAAATGTAACTGAGTCGGCCCGGAACGCGCGTCTCTTCGCTTCGTGACGAACCGGCTGAGGGGCCGATGTAGACGGCTACATTCTTGGCATTGTCCTAACAGCCTGTTGAAGAACGATAGTAGCACGCCTCTCCGAGGCGTTGTTCACGAGGATTTTCCACGACTCTCTGAGCTCAAAGAGTCGTGCTACTTTCTTCAACGCCCTGCTAAGTACCTAGGGTTTGAAAATCGCCCATGCGGCGATGGGCCGTCCGACAAACACCATCCCAAGACCGCTGCCGCACACGGTCAAGCGGAACGCTTGTTAGCGGCCGAGTTCTTTGGGTCGCCAGAAGTTGACGAGGTCGGCGTCGGATGAAGTCTCGAACGCTTTCCACGATTGGTTTTCGGATTGCGTGTGAGCCAGTGCGGCGGTTGGCATATCGACGTGTTCGCCGCACATGCTGGAAACCAGCTCCGAGATTCCTGGGTTGTGCCCAACCAGCATCGCGCTGTTGTAGTCGTCGGGCAGAGTGCTGAGTAGGTCGAGGTATGCAGACGGTGGGGCGAGATACAGATCGTCGGTGAACTGAATGTCGCGGTCGTAGCCGCATTCTTCGGCGATCACTTCTGCCGTTGTTGCCGCACGAACGGCAGTAGAACTGACGATGATGTCTGGCTTAAGACCTTCGTCCGCGATCAACTGCCCCATCCGTGGCGCGGTTTTGAGGCCGCGTTTGTTGAGCGGTCTTTCATGATCGTCCATTGCTGGGTTGTCCCAGCTGGATTTCGCATGCCGAATTAGCAGAAGCGTTTTCATCAGTGCGAGTCCGTCTTGTGCCCTTTGGCCGGGCCATCCTGATCCGGTCGTTGTGTTGAGTTCTAGCGATCGAGCTTACTGCGTCGATCTCGCCATGGTTGGTCGATTGGTTCCAGCTTGAGATCGTGGAACCGCTTCAACAGTTCCAGAATCTGGCGGTTGTCTTTGGCGACCATCATCTCGCCGTTGAGCTTAGTATCGAATTCGAACAAGACAACGCGTTCCTCGACTTCATCTTTGCGAATTCCGCCCTTCATCTGTTTGATCAGTTTGTCGGCGGACTTCTTCTTGCCTTTGTCCTTCTTGCCAACAACAACCATGAACTTCACGGTTCCAGCCTTGGCGGTCTTAATGGCAGTATTCAGGTTCATACCTTTCACAGTCGCATCGGGTGAAATCAGCACGATGGTTTGAACATCCTGACCTCGTGGCGTTCTGGCAGACGGCGGTCCGTCCGGGTACGGCTTTCTTAGCCAATCGATTGCCGCAGCCCCCAGGGCCACTGCACCAATTGCTCCAACGGCGACGAAGCCGGTTTTTCGGATGTTGAGTTCGCCACCGTGATGCTTCTCCATGAGAAACTGCTTCACGGCTTCCATGTCGTCGAGATACATGCCCTGATAGTCAGCTGGCTTTAGCTTCGCACTACTGCTCTTATCTCCTTCGGTTGCGACGCCTTCGCTGTCACCATGTTTGCGGAGATCAACGGTCAGGACGGCGTATCCCGTATTCTGCAAACCACCAGCGATCGCAGACCATTTCTTGCGATTGCCGCCTTCGCCATGCAGCATCACGATGACGGGAGATTCTTTCCCCTTCGACGCTTCGAAGTATGTCGCAGCTAACCTCACGCCGCGAGGTGTTGTCAGCCTGACATCCTCCGCGTCTTTGGTTTGAGCGTTGGCGCTAGTCGCAGAGGCCAAGACTGCGATGAGAGTTGCAAGTGTGATTCCGAAACGCGACATAGATACTTCTCGAGTACTCGGGGACAGATCTGAGGCCACGACAGTTGCCAATTTGAGACCTTCCGATGATCTCTTGTCAGCCAGATTCGTTGCAAACCAAGTCTACGGACGATCAAAGGAGCGGTCAATTAGCGCTCAGGCCGCGTTCCGGGTTCAGTAGACAAAGAAAAGACTTTACCCCTTAAAGTCCGTAACCAATCGCCCCACCTTGTGTATAGAAGTGTGACGCAGCACAGGAATTTGCGATTTCAGCACAAAAAGCGACAACCGCCACGTCGAACGGGACACCTATGGAACTGATCATCAAAGACCTCTGCAAGACCTACAACAACGGCGTTCGCGCCCTTGGTGGGGTCTCGTTGACGATTCCAACCGGGATGTATGGGCTTCTTGGTCCCAACGGTGCGGGTAAGTCTACGCTCATGAGAACCATTGCCACGCTTCAGGAAGCGGACAGCGGTTCCATCTCACTCGGTGAACTCGATGTTTTGAACCAGAAGCATGAGGTTCGGAAACTGCTTGGATATCTGCCGCAGGAATTCGGTGTGTATCCCAAAACGTCCGCTGTCGCGATGTTGGATCATATCGCCATGTTGAAAGGCGTGACGAATCGCAGCGAACGCAAAGAGCTGGTCAGCGGCATGCTGGAACGCGTGAACTTGTATCAGCATCGGCGAAAAGCGATCGCCAGCTTCTCCGGCGGAATGAAGCAGCGATTCGGTATTGCTCAGGCTTTGCTGTGTGATCCGAAGCTCGTGATTGTTGATGAACCCACAGCGGGACTCGATCCGGGTGAACGCAACCGCTTCTACAATCTGTTGGCCGAACTTGGCGAGAACATCATTGTCATCCTAAGCACGCACATCGTTCAGGACGTGAAAGAACTGTGTACACAAATGGCTATCATTCACCAGGGGCAGGTCATGTTTTCTGGTGCTCCAGCAGACGCAGAGAATGAACTGGCGGGCCGCATTTGGGAACGATCTGTCAGCAAAGCAGAATTGGCCGAGTTCGAAAAAGAGTTCAAAGTGATATCGAAGAAGCTGGTCGCCGGACGACCGGTTATTCACGTCTTGAGTGATGCGAGTCCAGGCGATGGTTTTGAGAACGTGAGCCCTGACCTGGAAGACGTCTTCTTCTCGAAAATTGATGCGAGGGAACTCGTCGCGCCGTAACGAAGTGGCGCTGACTGTTTGACTTCCATCCCTCGCTACTCGGATTACCAAAAATGTTCTCGACCTTCTTTCGCTTTGAACTGCGTTACTGGCTTCGCGGAATGATGCTCTACGTGTTCATCATCATCATGTCGCTCATGATGTTTGGTGCGGCATCTGTCGATGAAATTCAGGTGGGATTCAACCTGAAGAACATCAATCGCAACGCCCCGTTTGCGATTCAGATGTTCTATGTGGCCACATCGACTCTGTCGTGCCTCATGGTGACAGCGTTCGTGAATGCGGCGGCGTGTCGAGACTTTTCGCACAACACGCACCAACTGATTTTCACGAAGCCAATGAGTAAATTCGGTTACCTCATGGGCCGATTCTGGGGATCCGTTGCCATCTCGGTCTTACCGATGCTCGGCGCGTCAATCGGTGTGCTTGCTGCGCAGTACATGCCGTGGGCGGATCCGAAGAAGTGGGGACCAATTCACTGGGAGGCCCACTTTCTGGGGATTGTCTGTTTTGCGATTCCGAACGCGATATTCATCGGGTGCATCGTGTTCGCAATCGCCTCATGGACCCGCAGCGCGTTGGCTTCGTTTGTTGGCATCATGGGTTTGATTGTTGGACTGTCGATTGCGGCGTTGCTTGCCGGAGACCTCGAAAACGAAACCTTGCTGATGTTTATCGACCCATTCGGCGAATCGTCATTCTTGCAGGCGACGAAGTACTGGACTGTGGCACAGAGGAACACGCAAGCTCTTGGACTGACTGGCCCATTGCTAAGAAACAGACTGCTTTGGCTGTCGGTCGGCGGCGTAATCCTTGCCATTACCTGCTGGCGATTTTCTTTCTCTGGTGAACCCGGTGAACTGCGTCAATGGACCCATTCGATTTTTTTTGTTTTATTCTTGATGGACCCAGAGATACCCGTAGTCGGTTGGTTGGCAAGAACCGGAATATGTCTCCTCACGCTACCGCTGGCATTGCTGTCAGGTTACCGCCACGGACCGACAGACGATTCTTCAAGTCGGAGTGTTCGGGCGTTGCCAGCAGTGAAGCCTCGAAGTGGCTTTGGAGCGTCACTGACTCAGCTTCGAAGTCAGATCAGAGTCGATGCCGTTTCGA
>JBGCDN010000714.1:0-5770 GCA_045105495.1 Planctomycetaceae bacterium | reverse complement strand
ATTGGCGTTTTATCCTGAGCGAGCTGAATCGAGCACATCCTCGTTGCGTTCGAGGCTCTGGTCAGACAAAGCAATGACCGAGTTCAAAGTGCCTCGTCCATTGAGTTTGGAACCGTTGAGCGAGATTACAGTCAGTGGGTTCAAGTCGTACCTAACGTGTCCGTATCGATTCTACTTGCGGCACGTGCTTCGCTTGAAGGAGTTTGATGATTCGTCGCGCGAGATGCATCCGGGGCAGTTTGGAACCATTATCCACGATGTGCTGGACCGGTTTGGTCGTGACACTGATATTCGCGACTCGTTGAATGCTGAGGACATAAGTCAATTCCTGACCTCAGAGTTGGACAAGGTTGTGCGGTACAGGTTTGGTTCTGTCCGAACTGCAGCGACCAACGTGCAGGTTCAACGAATTCGCATGCGGTTGGAACGGTTCTCCGAATGGCAGGCTCGCTGGGCGTCGTGGGGTTATCGAATTCGTTACGCAGAAGATAACAACCCGGATCAAAAATCAGACCATATCCCTCTGGATCTGGGCGATGGCACTTCGGTGGACTTGGTAGGACGGATTGACCGCATCGACCAGAAGCTGGACACCAACGAATGGGTAATCTTCGACTACAAGACTTCCGATTCAGCGAAGTCCCCCGAAGAAACACACCTTCGCGGCCACAAGAACCTCGGCAAGGATCGGTGGGCGGATTTGCAGTTGCCGCTGTACCGTCACTTGGCCAAAGCACTACCGACAGATTCCGGGCAAACCTACAAGGTGGGCTACATTCTGCTGCCAGGCGATCTATCCAAAATCCGAGACAGCATCGCCCGGTGGTCGATCGACGATTTAGCGGAAGCCGATGAGTTGGCTCAAGACGTGGCGAAGAAGATTGTTAGCCAGAAGTTCTGGCCACCTGAGACCTCGGTGGAATACCCGGACTTCGATCGTATCTGTCAGGATAATGTGTTTGATCGCGAGGTGCTGTCGTGAGCAGTACAGCGATCGCAGCAGCCGGCGAACGGCTGATCATTCGGGCGTCAGCCGGAACCGGTAAGACGTTCCAGCTAACGAATCGGTATCTAAGACAGCTGCACCATGGTGCGACATCGGACGAGGTTCTCGCAACAACGTTTACTCGCAAAGCGGCGGGCGAGATCCTTGAACGAGTGATGCAGCGGCTGGCTTTGGCCGCAAGTTCTGATGAGTTCGCCGCAGATCTGGCTGGCCATCTGGATGCTGCCGACTTCACTCGTGAGCGGGCGATTGATCTGCTTGCAGATTTCACGCGAAGCCTGCACCGGGTTCAAATCTGCACGATGGACGCGTTGTTCCTTCGCGTTGCCAGCAGTATGAGCCTCGAACTGGGATTGATGCCGGGCTGGTCGATTATTGAACAGTCGGACGATGCGATTCTTCGCGACCGTGCGATCGATGCGATGATGCAGAACGCGAACGAAGGCGAGATTGTTGACCTGACGCGACTGTTGACGAAGGGCGAAGTGCGTCAAACGGTCGCGTACCTGATTCGCGAGGCGGTGAAGACAGTTCACGAGCTAGCTCAGGAAACGACATCAGACGCGTGGAACTGGTTCCCTCCACTACGCCGCATGGCCGACGACGATTTCGAAGCACTCTGCAGTGTCTTTCCAGACATTCCCATTCCAACTCGCGGTGCCAAGTCGCATCAGTCGGCGGTCGAGGATGCTGTTGAAGAGAACTGGGATCGGTTCTTCTCTCGCGGCTTCGCGCCGAAAATCCTGTTTGAAGATTCGCTGTATTACAACAAGCCGCTGCCGGACGAATGCATCGCTGCCTACAAGCAAATGTTCAAACGGGCCGCGGCGTACTTCTACGACAACGTCACGACTTACACCAAGGCGACTCGACGGTTGGCTGATCGGTTCGAACGCACATATTCGGAGATCAAACGGCAGGAACGCGGCATGATGTTTAGCGACGTGCCGCGTTTGTTGGTGAAAGCACTTAGCGAAAACGAAACGCAGCGTGTTGCTTATCGAATGAATTCCAGTGTCAAGCATGTGCTGTTGGATGAGTTTCAGGACACATCGTTGATGCAGTGGCATGCAGTGCGATCGCTGGTGCTGGGCAACAAGGGTTCTCGCCTGGATTCGTTTTTCTGTGTGGGCGATACCAAGCAGGCAATCTACGGCTGGCGTGGCGGCAACGCGGAAATTTTCGACGCGGTCCCGGAAGAGATTCCGGATATTGAAGAGGCTCCGCTGAACCAAAGCCGTCGTTCGTGGCCAGCGATTATCGAAACGGTCAACACGTTCTTCTCGACACTGCCAACTCTCAACGATCTGGAAGAATACGAAGAACCGGTCCGGCTGTGGGGTGAACGGTTCACTCAGCACGAAACGGCGTTTGCAACAGAACCCGATGCCAACAACCGCAGTTATGCTCGATTGTTGGTCTCAGAAGATTCTGATCCAGAGAATGTCAAGAAGGATGCTGCTGAGAAGACTCGCATCCACAACGAGTTTGTCGCTGACGAGATCGTGCGTCTCTCTGAAAAGAGCCCCGGTTGCACGATCGGCATTTTGACTCGAACCAACAAAGCGGCGAGTCGTCTGGCATTCGAACTTCGGAAACGTGGCATCCCCGCCAGTGAAGAGGGCGGCAGCGCGATTGACGATTCGGCTGCGGTATTGGCGATGCTGTCGCTGCTACAGCTGACTGATCATCCCGGCGACACGGCGGCTCGGTTCCATGTCGCGACATCACCGCTGGGGCAGGCTGTTGGATTGACCGATCATGACAGCGACTTCCAGACGATTAACGTTTCTCGGGCGATCCGGCGACGGCTGGCAGAAAACGGTTATGGCGAAACGCTGTACGAACTCACCGAAGCCATCGTCGGCGACTGCAGCATGCGAGACGTGGTTCGGTTGCGGCAGGTGATTCAACTGGGATGGAAGTTCGATGCTGATCCTTCTGCACGAACGCGTGACTTTATCGCGTTGATTGAAAGCGAACGGGTTGAGGCTCCAACAGAAGACCTCGTTCGCGTGATGACGGTTCACAAGTCGAAAGGGCTTGAGTTCGACATTGTGGTTCTTCCCGAATTGAACCATCAATCGGCGTGGAAGCGAGTTGCATGGGCGGCAACAGATATGACTCAGGCCCCAGACCGTGTTTGCATGCACGTGAAACGAAACGCTCAGGAGATTCTGCCACCCGAGTTTCGCGAAGTCTTCCGACAAACGACCAACCGCGACGTCATCGAATCGCTGTGCCTGCTGTACGTCGCCATGACCCGCGCTGCCCATGCGCTGCATATGATTATTGAACCAGACGCGAAGGACATGAAACGCAAGCGTCGGAATAACGTGAAATGGTACAGCAAGTACGCGGGGCTGCTTCAGGCGACACTCGCGACCACCGCGGTCGCCGAGCCGGGAACAACGTTGTTTGAGCGCGGCAACCCGGACTGGTTCGAGGTGAATCAACGTCACAAACCAATCGAAGTCGAGACCGAACTTGATACCCGCGACCGACCGATCTCCGGCTTGAAGCTCGCGCCGATGACAGGTGGTCGAAGACGTGGACTGCAGCCAAAAGCACCGTCAGTTCATCGAAACCGAGCCGTCAAAGTCGATCGCTTGATGACCTCCCGAGGCAACATGGCGATGCTGCGGGGAAGCGTTATTCACAAGTGGTTCGAACAGATTGAATGGCTGGACAATGGCGTTCCACCTAACGATGTCTTTCTCGATTCATTAGACGACCCTGCCTACGCCGAACTTGAACTGGACGAGTTACTAAGCGGCTTTCGCAAGGTTTTGGAAAGCAAATCTGTCGTGAAGGCTCTCACCCGGTCTGGGTACGAGACTCGCAGCGTGTTTCCATCGGCAATGGCCAAACGCCTCCGCGATGGCGACTTGCACTTAGAAGTCCACCGCGAACGCCAATTCGCTATGCACCGCGAAGGCGAACTGGTGTCCGGAACCATCGACCGCCTTATTCTGCTTATGGACGGAACAACTGCAGTTGCCGCCGACATCATCGACTTCAAAACGGACCAGGCAAAGAACCAGAAGAAGTTGAAGGCTCTGGCAGATGTCTACGGAGAGCAACTAGGCGTCTACAAATCGGCAGTTGCTCACATGTTCGGTTTGAGCAAAGAAGCTGTGAGCGCGAGACTCTTGATGACCGAAGCCGGCATGGTATTGGGCATTGACTGATAGCTTTGGCTGCTCACTCATTCCCCGGTTCTGTCGCAGTTCGCGGTCTCTTTTCCGAGCCCACTCGACGTTTCGGAAAACGCAATGAGTACGAGCCGTTTGGGCGCAACGTGATGGATCGATCGGCCTCAAACTTCTACACGCTGTATCTCGAAATGCGTTGGGGCGGCGTAGCAATCCACGGCTATGCGGCATGAGTTCAGGGGGTCTTGTTCTATCTCAGTTCGGTGTTGGTGTGGAACTTGCCAATGAATTCTTGCCATGCCTTCATGCTGTCCAGGCCGGCGCCGGTTAGCGTGTCAGACAACTTCTCTTTTGGGATTCGAGCGCCGAATGCGGATCGTTGACTGGTTGTTAAAGCTCCGTTCGTTGCGACTGGAGCTTTTGCGAAAAGCGTGGCCATGTCGACGGCTTCTCTTCCGTTCCAATCGTAGGCGCGGCCGAGCATGTGCGCTTGGTTCGCTGCCCATGCTGAATGAGTCGCCCGGTTTTGACTTTTGCGGCGGTTCACGATTTCTTTTCGCTGAGCGTCTGAGAGGACCGTTAACACTACTGATTGCCACTCCGTTCTGCACTTGGCCAGTTCTGGATCGGCAGAGTAGGTTGCCTCCCAAACAATTAGGTCTTCGGCCGTTGGCTTATCGGGCACCTTCTTTGCGACAAACTCGCGCGCTTCTGACTGCAACCGGTGGGCTTTCTGACCACATTTCTTAGCAAGCAAGGTGAGTTTTCGATGCTGCGTATCGGACAGGTCCAGTTGCTCCAACAGAATGTCAGCGTGAAACTGCAACATGCGGACAAAGACATCCTTAGCTGTGGTCGGTTTATCAATCGGTCTGAATAGCTCAGGGTTCTCTTGCCATCTACTCTGGTGAAATCTCCATGCCGCCTGTTGTGGTCTGCTCAGCAAGGCCAAGAGCGAGCTTTCAGGAAAGCCAAAAGGTACTGTGTGCCCTTCCCGTTGCATGGGACGAAGGTCTTCGGACAGGCCGGACCTCTCACAAAACTCCGCAAGTCGCCAATCCCGAGCCACCAGTTTTCGAACCTCAATCTGCTGGTTCGTCGTGAGATTCACTCGGTGGTCAATCATGGTGACGGAGAGTCCCACAACAGCATCGCGGTAGAGTCGCCGCCTTAGCAGAATGTCCTGCTGGTACTTCGAGCGGGCCTCGCCACCAACTCGGTCTTCGATCTGTTCGCCGATTTTGATGCTCAGTGCGTGCGGCAGGATCTCTGGGTTACCAGGCCCGATTGGAAATCGAAGCACGATGTCTTTGGCGAACCCAACTACGTCTGGACGAATCGCTTCAGCAATGCTGTCGCTCTGTTCGCTGCTGAGAGCGGTCAATCTCCGAGCACGTAGCAATTCCTTCTCAACATTTGACACCAGCGCTCGCTCAATGCGGCGGGTCAATTGCCCCGCCCCTAGTTGAGGATCTCCAACGAATGCAAATACGAGAACTGCCCACATGCTGTACTGACCTATTCGTGGTGTTGTAATTCTATCTCTGAAGTGCAGAGCCTCAACTCACTTCCTTCTGTCTATCGATCAGCATAGTTTCGCCGAGCCCCG
>JBGCDN010000713.1:0-9021 GCA_045105495.1 Planctomycetaceae bacterium | reverse complement strand
GTTGGCCTGCTGATGTTGTTCGGGCTTGCTGGAATTAGCACATACAGTCTGTTTCGCTACAAATTCGCGATTGACGACTTCAACTACGCGGTCAACAAGGTTCCGCAAAAGCAGGACTTGGCGTACGAGTTCAGTCGCCTCTTCGCTCCGCTTAAAGCCGTTCCCGCGACGCCGGATGGCTGCAAAGACCAGCGCGACAAGTTTAGCGCGGTGCTGAGTGATGTTGAGACTGCAATGGCGGACTTCCGCCGCAAGGCTGATACATTGCCGGATTCACGTCAAAAGCTGGTTGCCGGGGCCGCTGTGAACCAGCTGTTGCGACGCATTGAAGTGGAATTGCCAGTTCTTCGCAGTCGTACAGAAGATCTTGCCGGGCCGCGGAATCAGGAGGTGCGGCTGGCTTTGATTGGCCAGCTTTTGCCCATCTTTAAACAGGTCGAAGATCTTCCGCAGCTGTCTGAACGGATTAAGGTTCCAATTGAACGCGGCAAGAAGGACTACGAAAGCCTGTCGCTGATGGTGATTGTGATCACCGGGCTCGCCGTGGTCTTGTTCTTGCTTCTCGTCTACTTTGGTATTCGAGGGATCTCGCGTCCCGTGCAGCAAGTTGTCCGTGGTGCGAGACGAGTTGCCCAAAGGGAGTTCGACTACGAGATTGAAGTTGATTGGCCGGAAGAGATGGCTGAGTTGTCTCATGCATTCAATCGAATGACTGGTCGGTTCCGCGAAGCTGAAGCGGAACTGGAACGGCAGGTTGAGGAGCGCAGTCGCCAATTGGTTCGGTCTGAGCGTTTGGCGGATGTTGGATTTATCGCAGCCGGAGTGTCCCACGAGATTAACAACCCGCTGCACGCGATTATGGGTGCTGCGGAGTCGCTACAGTTTCGTCTGCCAGAGCTGACTGAGGGGGCACCTGAGTCGGAAGTGGCACCGGTTCGTGAGTACCTAAAAATGATTCAGCGGCAGTCCGAACGCTGTAGCCGAATTACATCAATGCTGAAGGACTTCGCGCGGCGGGGTGATGAATCGCGGATGCCGACGAATCTTGTGAATATCGTGGATGAGGTCCTGCAGCTTGTCGGCCACCTAAGCAAATATCGCAATCGTGAAATTTCATTTGCCCGAAGTGCGGCGGCAGTGGTAGACGTCAATCCATCTCAGCTTCAGCAGGTGGTCCTGAACCTCGTTGCCAACGCGTTGTAGTCGATGGATGCGGGTGGTCGGCTGGAAATTCGGATCATAGACCAGGTTGACTTCGTCGTTATGGAATTCGAAGACGATGGCTGTGGGATGACTCAGGACGTTCAAAGGAATTTGTTCGAGCCGTTCTTTACTCCACGACGCAATGGTGGCGGAACTGGGTTGGGTCTTTCGATTACCGATCGTATTGTGAAAGACCATGAAGGAACGATTGAAGTGGCGAGCCAGGGGCTTGGTCATGGCAGTCTGTTTCGGGTCCGCTTGCCACGCCGTGCAACGCAATCGGAGGCCGCTTAGGTGTTCTCCACCGCGTTCGACCGATGTGTGACATTTCGTTGTCTGACCGCCGTTGACCTGTTTTTGTAAATTCTGCTATCAACCCGATGTGAGCGATGAGCTGCATAATTTGCCGTTCACCACACGAGATATTTAGGCCGTTTAGGTCACCCGGTTTGGCAAGGACGCTGAACTCACTAGCCATGGAGCAGGCCCTTTGACATCGACAAAACATAAGCTGCGAGTTCTTTTCGTTGACGACGAAGAATCCATCGCCAGCATGATGCGGCTTGAACTTCCGCGAATGGGCCACGACGCCACCATTTGCGAAAATGGTCAGGACGCGATTCGAGCTCTTGAGGAGAACACGTTCGACGCGGCAATCATCGACCTGCGGATGCCGGGGCTAAGTGGTTGGGAAGTTGTCGAACAGCTTCGAAAGATCTCACCGGAAACGGAGTTCGTGATCAGCACTGGTCACGGCAGCATGGACGACGCCATTCAGGCTCTTCGGCTTGGGGCGTACGACTTCCTGCCGAAGCCTTGTCGTCTGTTTGAGATTGCAACAGTTCTGCAGCGGATCGCCGAAAAACGCGAAATGCAGAACAAAACCATCGCTCTCGAAAACCGGCTCGAGCAGGTTCAAGGCCGCCCAGACATTGTCGGCACCAGCGCGCCGATGGAGCGGGTGCAGAAGCTCATTCAGAAGATCGCTCCCACGGAATCAACAGTGCTTGTTCTTGGTGAAACCGGTACTGGAAAAGAACTTGTTGCGAAGCGGGTTCACGATCTCAGCGAACGGGCCAACGCGCCTTTTGTCGCTGTGAACTGCGGTGCTTTGCCTGAGAATCTTGTAGAAAGTGAATTCTTTGGTCACAAGAAGGGCGCCTTTACGGGAGCTGAGACTCATCGAAAAGGGTTGTTCGAAGTCGCCAACGGAGGAACGCTGTTTCTCGACGAGCTTGGCGAGTTGAACAAGTCGATGCAGGTGAAGCTGCTTCGGTTCCTTGAATCCGGTGAAGTCCGTCGGGTTGGCGAGAATGAAGCATTCACGGTTGATGTGCGTGTCGTCTGTGCGACAAACCGCGACTTGCAGGAAATGGTGGCTGAAGGAACCTTCCGGGAAGACCTGTTCTTCCGAGTGAACACGTTTGAGATTCACTTGCCGCCTCTACGAGAACGAAAAGAAGATATCCCACTGTTGGCTCAGTTCCTGATCGCGCGACACCTCCGCCGTCCGTCGGTTCCAGATGGAATCGTGTCATCGGAGGCTCTGGCAGTTCTCAAAGAGCATCCATGGAGCGGCAATGTGCGAGAGCTCGCGAACGCGCTTGAGCATGCTGTCATCTTGTCTGATGGCGAGTCGATCAAGGTCGAAGATCTACCGGACAGTGTTCTAAGAAGTTCTGGAGCTTCGTCTGCTGGTTCTGTGCAGTTCGGGAGTCAGGAGAAAACTCTGCGAGAGATGGAGATGGAGATGATCTACCATGTGCTCGACAAGCATCAGGGCGATAAGCCGAAGACTGCCAAGGAATTGGGCATCGCTCTGAAAACGCTCTACAACAAACTGAACCAGGATCAGGCTCGCGTAGCAGGTTAGTCGCCTGTGTTGCTCAGGCCAAAACGAAGAAAGCCAGCCGACTCAAGAAGTCGGCTGGCTTTTTATTTTAGCGGTTTTGGAATGAGCGATTTACATTCGCCGCACTGACGCGACGACGACACCAAGAACTCGGCTCTGGCCGTTGAAGCTACCGCCACCCGACAGGCTCTCGAAGTGTTCGCCGCTTTGACGACAGATACGAGCGTTACCGGTCGCGTCGACGATCACAACCGTCTTGCCCGACTCGGCAACCGCTGTTCGGTTGACGATGACGCTGTCGCCTTCATTGACGCCGATTGACGGATACGTCGAGCCAGCAGCCACGCAGCAGTGTCCTTCGGCGTCGAAGAGGTCCGCGAAATCGATTCGCTGCCCTTCGTCACCTTCCACGATGCGCTGACCGTCAACGATTTTCCCACCGTAAGGCAGGCTCAAACGATTGTGCGGTGGATCGGACAATTGAATCGCTCGAGACATGTGCGACTCACGAGTGATCAAGCCCTTCTTTTCAAGTGCCTTCAGGTGGCACATCACCCCGTTGGGCGATCGAATTCCGAAGTGATTTCCAATCTCACGAACGGTTGGTCCGTATCCGCGATTCAGGATCTTGTCCTTAAGGAACTCGTAAATGTCTCGCTGCCGCTGCGTGAGCGCAGGCTTCTTCTGTTCAAGTACCACTGTCTTACTCCCCCGAGCTTTAGTAGTGGACGGACGTCGTTTATTGGTGTGTCTTCTAATATACGACTGTCTACAGTAATTGCAATAGGTGCAGACTGCCAAACCGAGTGGTTTGTGGACAATCGGCAGTTTTCACGTCCATGGAAGACTGCGCATGGGTCCACGCTATACGAACTTAGACAGAACAGCGGTATTCCAAATGGCTATTTCTGCGGATTTACGGTCATCCACAAGCGTTCAGAGGCCATTGAGCCGCTGCGTTGTTGCTCCAGCCACTGTCATTAGCCAATAGGCAGATCTGCTTGAACACACGAGTAAAGTGCGGAGCAGTCGGGCGAGCCTTGGCGTCTTGTGGGCGGTGCGGCGATTAGAGGCTTCGGGTCAACAGAGCGTCCAGAGCGTCGATGGTGACCTCTGTGCTCAGCACTCGGCCGTCTTTGTCCAGCACCCAAATAGTTGGCACTTCGACAATGCCCCAGTATCGCACAATTGGGTTGTCCCAGCGTTTCTTGTCTGCGTCGGTGAAGAAAATTTGCTTGCCTGGCAGAGGATGTTTCGCAAGGAACGCCTTTACGTCCAGCTCGTCCTCATCCATGTTGACGCCAAGCAGATAGACGCCTTGGTGCTTCCGAACGGTCGATACCAGTAGGTCAGATTTCTGTTCGAACTCCTCGTTGTCTGAAGCCCAAAACACGATCACGGTCGCCTTTGTGCGGCCTCGCAACTGTTCAATTCGGGCGAACTTACCGTCCAGAGTTGGTCCGCTTAGTTGTTCCAGTGGCTGACCGACCAGTCGCAATCGTCGAAGAATTGCGACTGCTCGCTGGCCTTGCGGTTGTCCTGGGAATTGATCCTTCAGCGCCGTGTAGCACAGTTTCGCCTCGTTGCGGAGGCTTTTCTGCATTGCAGGATCTTTGACCTTAGGTGCGTTAATTTCGCAGCTTCGAGCAGCAGCAAACAGGATTGGTGCGGCCCGTTCGCCGTTCTTTGGGTACCCGTCTGCATACAGCCGTGATTGTCGTGAAAGCTCTTCGAACCATTGCGGCTCAGTCGCTGCGAACCGCTGAGCATTGGCATGAGCGAACCGAACCAATGTGAACGCTGCCTCTTCTGCAGCCGCCGAAATGTGATTGCGTTCGTCAAGATCGCGTACGTCGGCATAGAGGGCATCGATGTCGTCTGGTTGACCTCCGAGTGCCATCTCGAGCCGCGTTTGCAGCAGTTCTCGAACCGCCGAATTGAAGAACTTCTCCTGTTTTGGGTCTTCGTGCGTTTCAGCGATTAGCTTAGTCGCGAGTTCGATAATTCTGGCGTTTCGCTCGCGTCGTTGCTGTCCGACGACACTCGGATCCTCAGAAATCGGCGCGGCGCGGACGAGGGCAATTTCTTCCAAAACCCACTCTGGCGAGTCTTTCTCGGTCGCGCTTTGATCTGGTGAAACGTCCAGCATCACACCATCGCCGGCGTTCGCTGGGTTCATTGCCGCAGTCTGCGTGGCCGGTTGGCTACTCACATCAGGTTTCGGAGTCCCGATCGACGCGGTAGGCGGTGGTTGAACTGTCTCGGTCGTTCCGTCTGCAGGCGGGGCATCCGAGCCTCCACAACCGGAAACCAGCAGCAGCGTGACAGAAGCGATAACGGTAGCGCAAAAACGCATTAGACTCTCCATCCTTTGAAAGTCCCCCAGCTGGGGATCATCAATCTGCCGGTTTGTAGTCCAGACTGGCAATTCCGTGAAGATGAATAACACTGAGCCCATCGGCAGATGTGTTCTTGTCGGAACCTGGGAAAACAAATGAGAATCGTTGCTATTCACGCTCATCCGGATGACATCGAGTTTCAGTGTGCGGGAACCTTAGCGTTGCTGGCAGAACGCGGTCATCAGATTTCGATCGCCACAATGACGCCCGGAGACGGCGGTTCAGACGAGCTGAGTTCTGACGAGATTGCTGAAGTTCGTCGAGGTGAAGGAGCCGCGGCGGCTGCGCTAATCGGTGCGGACTATTCCTGTCTGGAGTTCCGAGATCTGTCGATCGTATTCGACAATCAATCACGCCAGCGTGTGACCGAGTTCGTGCGGAAGAAGAGCCCAGACGTTGTCGTTACGGCTCCACCGATTGACTACATGGCCGATCACGAAGTCACCAGCCGTCTGGTTCGAGACGCCTGCTTCAACGCTTCAGTTCCCAACTACAAAACGAAGCAGTGGGACCCGGCACCCTCGCTGCAGCGGGTTCCGCACCTTTATTACGTCGATCCGATTGCCGGGGTCGACTATTTCGGGAACCCAATCGAACCGGGCTTCGTGGTTGATATCTCGACCACTTTCGAGACCCGCCAGGAAATGTTGGCCTGCCATGCGTCCCAGCGGGAGTGGCTCAGACGCCAGCATGACATTGACGAATATATGGATGCTGGCGCGCGATGGGCCGAGAAACGTGGTCAGGAAATTGGCGTCCCTTACGGAGAAGCGTTCCGGCAACACCTTGGGCATCCGCATCCTCAGGACAACCTGTTGACTTCGTTGCTGGAATCTGAGTCCTGAACGCGAAATCCTCCGACGTTGGCTACTCGACAAGGTTAAGCTTTTCGGTAACAATTCTCGCTACATCGAGTTAAACGCCGCACCCGGACCAGTGACAATGTCTGAGACCACCGCCACAGCAACCGAAGAAGAACTATTCTCGCGAGACGACGTCAAGCAGTTCGCGTCTGACGATGTCGAAGCCGGCAGCGCCATCGGCAAGATGCTGTCGTTCTTCTTCCTCTACACTGTCTTCGCGATGGGTCTGGTTGCTTGGTGGACTTTCAGTGATACGTCCGAACGGGCTGCTGAAAAAGAAGCGTCAACGGCCGCTGCCGTCGAGTCTGAAGCTGCAGATCACTAAAGATCGTTTTGCTTCACGTTGTGAGAGCGCAACTTCGGATGGTTGTTCGGAGTCGGCTTGATTGACGGAAGTGCGTGCGGACTTCGACCAACCCGGTTCTTGCCGGGTTTCTTTTTGCGCTGAGGGAAATGGACAGCATGCGATTGTTTGAAGGAACTCAGTTTGATCGTCCGCCCCGGTGTGAAAAGTGCGACAAGCTTGAAGAAGAATGCAGTTGCCCGCCCGAGCCTGAAACTCCCGAACCAACGACTCCAGTCGAGAAGCAAACAGCGAGGCTCGCACGAGAGAAGCGAAAACGCGGCAAGGTCGTGACTGTCATCAGTGGCTTGTTGGACGAGGGTGAGGCCCTCGCGGATCTCCTAACGCGTTTGAAAACGACATGCGGAGCAGGAGGAACCATCAAGGATGGAACGCTCGAGATTCAGGGCGACCATGTTGATCGAGTCCGGGAACAGCTTGCGAAGATCGGCTATCGAGTCAAAGGTTGAAGGTTGTCGGCAAGCCGATCGGTCTACGGTTCGGTTCGATCCAATCGCTGGCGGGCATGTTCTGCCCAAGGGCCTCGGCTATCGAATTCAAGGTACTTCACCCAGTGACGTCGAGCCGCGACGAGGTCTTTTAGTTCTTCGTATGTGTTGGCAATGTGCAAATGCGCGTCGGGGTAATCGGGGTGAACATCCAACGCAATCTTGAACGCTTCAATCGCGCGTTCGGGTGCGCTTTGTTCGCCGAGTAGACAGCCCAGTTGAATCCACGCTTCCAGGTAATGTGGATCGTGTTCAACGGCTGAGTGATATCGTTCGATCGCTGCTTCGACTTTGCCGCACCGATACAACGCGTCTGCCAGATAGAAGCTGATCTCGGCTGGATGCGGTGCTGGTTCTTCATCGTCGGGCCGAGCTGACCGGATCGACTCGCCGTGTGCCATTAACGCCATACGAAATGCTTCGACGGCAGATTCCGGTTCCATGTAGTCTGCCAAACGGCAGCCTTCGTAGAACCATTCCTCGACTGTCCAGTTGGATCGGTCTTCCGCGATCTCAGGCCGTGGGAACGAGATGGAAGCAACGGCGTCGTCATCGGAACTGGTCGCGTGCGTTGCTTGTTCCTCTCCATCAAAATCCAAAAGCCGTTGGCCGGTGACAGCCTCCATGATTCCGCGTTCGTCGCGAAGTACCAGTTCAGAATCCTGAACCAGAATGTCTAGCTGCGCGAGGGGGCGATCGACGTCGGACAGCGTACTGCTGATTTTGGCGAGGCTCTTTTGCAGCTGATCGACAGAAACACCTTGCAGTAAGAGTTCTGACAATCGCCGAGCGTTGGCAACTTCCTGGAAGTCAAAGTACGGCAGTCGGTGAATTCGTTTGGCGGCCTGAATCAGGCCAAGCCGTTCCCATCGTCGAATCGAACCCACACTGACGCTCAGTAGCTGGCTCAACATGGCAGGGGTATATGTCTTGTTGACCGTGTCTCGGTCAGCCAGTCCGATCAGGTGCAGCCATGCTGATTCGTCCAGCACTTTGACGTCGTGACCGTTTGCCAATTGCGATTCGACGAAATCCAGTTTTTGAGACGTTTGTCCGTCTGCTTCCAGCGGCCAGCCTTCGTCTCCAACGACCAGCATTGTGGTCTGCCGGCTGACAGACGCCATGGCCGAACCACCGTTCGATTGAACGAGTTCTGCTGCCTCTTTGTGGGTCATCGACGCCAGAGTTCCGGTGAACGCGACACGTTCTCCCTGCAAACATGGGCTACTGCTGACGGTTTCTGACATCGTGCGTCCGGGCACTGGCAAGTACGTTTGTGAAGCGGTACAAAGTCGCTGCGGATAGGATACTGGAAGCGGAACTTCTACGAAGTTCCGGCTCAGATGCCGAAAGTCTTGACGACTTCCGCTACACGAGATTGTGCAATCATCAGCCAGGAAACTCCGATGTCAATCGTCGAAGACACCTCAGCCATCAAACAAGTCGATCCCGAAGTTTTCGCCGCGATCGAAGCCGAAGAAACACGCCAGATTAACGGCTTGGAACTCATCGCGTCTGAGAACTACACCAGCGCGGCGATTATGGAGGCGGCTGGAACCGTTCTGACCAACAAATACGCAGAAGGCTATCCCGGTCGCCGCTACTACGGTGGCTGCGAAGTTGTTGATGATGTCGAAACGCTGGCACGCGATCGAGCCTGCAAGTTGTTTGGAGCTGAACACGCGAATGTTCAGCCGCATGCTGGTTCTCAGGCGAATATGGCTGCGTACTTTACGCTCATCAAGCCGGGCGACACGATCCTCGCGATGGATCTGGCCCACGGTGGGCACCTGACGCATGGAATGCACCTGAACTTCTCTGGTCAGCTTTACAACGTACATCACTACGGTGT
>JBGCDN010000712.1:0-5000 GCA_045105495.1 Planctomycetaceae bacterium | reverse complement strand
CGTTGTCGCGGTGGTACGAGCGTGAAGGCAAGGCGTTGCTGACGCTTGATGAGAATGCAATATCTCAACAGCAGAGTCCGCTGACGGAAGAACAGCTTGCTGAAATCCACCTGTTCGGAACCATCTTTGGTTGTCTGAGTTTGGTGGAATCAACATACGACGGCCTGTGCGTGGTCGATCGACATCAAAACATTGTTGTGTGGAACGGCGGTTCTGAAGAACTGTTTATGCGGCCTGCCGATCAGGTGCTCGGACGTCGTTTGTGCCAACAGTTGTTGCCATCAAAGCCAGCTGACGAGAATGCAACAGCGGCTCAATCGGCGTCGACTGTTGCGGCGGTTCTGGTTGACGGTGAAGTCAAGCTGGACAAACGGCTGATGCAGCGAGCTGACGAGACATGGATTGAGCTGGAAGTTCAGACCATTCCAATTCACGACGCGAACGGCATCTGCGGAGTCGCCGAGTTCTTCCACGACAAATCAACAAGTGGAACCAAGTCTCACGAGTATCGCGAGCTGAAACTACAAGCATCTCGCGACGCATTGACTGGTGTGGCGAATCGAGGTCGTCTCGAAACGCAGCTCGAGAAAATGTTGGAAGAACTGAAGCAAACTGGTGGTGCGTTCCCGATTAGTATCATCTTCCTGGACGTCGACCACTTTAAGAGCATCAACGACAACTACGGGCACGCAGTTGGCGACCGTGTTCTTGTCGAACTGGCGAAGCTTCTACAACACGAGACATACTCGGGCGAACTTGTCGGCCGCTACGGAGGCGAAGAGTTTGTTCTGCTTTGTCCCGACACCGGAATAGAAGACGCCGTCCGTCGCGCTGAGCGGTTGCGGCAGGCGATTGCTGTTTCGGAAGTAGGCGGTCTGGAAGATCGACGCATAACTTCGTCGTTTGGCGTTGGCGAAGTGCAGATGGCCGATACCGTTCAGATTGCGTTCGATCGAGCAGACAAGTTTCTGTACGAAGCGAAGCAGACGGGGCGTAACCGAGTTTGCTGGCCAGGCTACAACGACGAAGAAGAAGAGAAGCCAGTTGACGAGGAAGAAACAAACCTCGGCACATTCGAAAAAGCTGAAGACGGGTTCGTTTACAACCACACCGTCATTGGAAACTTCTCGCCAGAAATTCTACGCATCAAGCTAGGCACGTTTGCCGACGAGAACTTCGGCATCATGCTGGATTACGACGGTAAGTCGGCAAAGATTCAGTTTGGCGAAAAAGGTCTGCTTCCTTTCTGGGGTGCGGAGAATGATCGGAAGCCTGTTGAGGTCGAGCTGATCCTGCGCGAAGTTCGCAGTGCTGAACCGGACCGCAAGCGTCCATATCGACCGGTGGAAGTCGAGATCACAATCAAGTCAGTTGGTTGGGTT
The DNA here is from genome assembly GCA_045105495.1 of Planctomycetaceae bacterium. GTDB lineage: Bacteria > Planctomycetota > Planctomycetia > Planctomycetales > Planctomycetaceae > CAYNWT01. The sequence continues at coordinate 3,618 of JBGCDN010000712.1, read as the reverse complement.
CGGAAAATGGCGACCTTCGAAACGCGATGCCGCGACTTGATGGAAGGTCTTCGCTGGATTCTCTCCGTCGAGTAAGCTCCGGGGAAACTTACCTGCTCAGCTGCAACGCGGTCCTTTTGTGTCGCGTGACTGGTTGACCCTTTCGAGACCGCAGTGAATTCAAAATCGAAACAGTTTTCGGGTCTTCAGGTTGGTGTCATTGGATTGCCTGATCGATGGCAGGAATACCAAGCCGTAATGCAGGGCTTCCCAGATAGAATTCGCATTAGCGCCGTCTTTGACCCGAGAGCGAGCGTCGCGAAAGAAGCGGCGAGTCAGCTTGGCGTGCCTTCTGTTGGTGGTGTGCTGCCGCTTGTTGCACGAGAGGACGTCAGTTGTCTGATGATCCACGATGCCGGGTGGCTTGGTTCAAAGCTAATGCCTTTGATCGCCGAGTCGAAAAAGCCGGTGTTCTTCACGTCGTCCGCGATCGGAATCGAACAGCTGCAAATGCTGGATCCGATTGTGCAGTCCAGTCGGTCGATTTGGGTTCCGTCCATGGAGCATCGATTCACGCCTGCAACCACCCGCATGATGGAGCTGATCGCCACGCAACTTGGGTCGCCGAGGCGCATTGATATTCTTTTGCCAGCAGACGCAGAAGCCTGGTCACAGCAGCATGTTGCTGACTTGATCGACTGGTCATTCTTCATGATGCGCAGCGCGAAGGACGTGCGGTCGGTTCGGATTGAGCAAGCTGGGTGTCGAGTGCGGGTTGATATGCAGGACGGCGGGACGCTGGACTTGTTCCTGAGAACGGTTCGAGAAAGCGAGAGTCCGTGTCGAACCATCCGATGCTCACGCGGCGAAGCCATGCTGCTGAGCGATTCCGAGATTGAGTGGAAGCTAACCGGGCACAAACCCTCGTGCGAAACGCTCAGCAGCGAACAGAGTGGGTTGGCGATGCAACTGATTGTGTTTCTTCGTCGTGCGGCTGGTGGCTTGATTCCAACCGCTGCTATTGCTGATCTTCAGAGAAGCCAAATGGCTGCTGAGCAAATTCTTCGAGCTCGGTTTTAGGTTCGCCACTGGACCCTAATTTGCAGCGACCAATTCAAGTTTCGTTATACTTGTGAGTCTTGATAACGCGACCACTCTTGAATTTGGTGATGCGGAAGATGCAAAAGCTGATATCTGCGATATGGAACTCTGACGAACGCCGCTTGCGTGCATTTTGGCGAGTGGCGATCGAAATGTTGACCGCCGTGCTTCTTATCTCGCTCGTCCAGGCGACTATCGACTTTGGTCGTGGACCGACTGCGTTCGCAGTTGTGAACTCAACAATGATGTGCTGTTTGCTAGTCGTCGCACTTCTCGCCGCGCGGATTCTGGATCGGCGTTCAATCATCGATTTTGGTTTGCGAATCGACCGCCGTTGGATTCTTGATCTGATTGGAGGCGTTGTCGTCGGTAGTGTGATGGTCGCGATTGTGTTCCTCATTCAATATCAGCAGGGATGGATTGAGGTCCAGAGGTCGAGCCTTGAGTGGAGGACACTTCTGAAGCTGCAAACGGGTTGGGTAATCACAACCCTGATGGTCGCGGTTGCAGAAGAGATTATGTTTCGCGGATACCAACTCAAGAATCTGTCGGAGGGGCTCTCAGGTATAAAGCGTCCCTTCGGAATGATCATTGCGGTATTCGTTGGATCGTTAGTGTTTGGTGCGGTACATGGCGCGAATCCGAATGCGGATGTGGTTGCGTCGATCTCGATTCTGTTCGCGGGAGTCATGTTTTGTCTGGGGCGTATCTACACCGGCAGCCTTGCCGCGCCGATTGGGCTTCACTTTAGTTGGAACTATGGAATTGCGGCCGTACTTGGATTGCCGGTGAGCGGTCAGGTCATCCCTGGCAGTCTGCTGGAGACGACGGCAGAGAAGAACCTTTGGACGGGCGGAGACTTCGGCCCGGAAGCCAGCCCAATTGTGATTCTGTGCATGGCGATTGGTACGATCGCGTTCATGTGCTGGCCGAAGAAGCAGACATCCGCTGCTGAGAATGTTCAGCAATTGAAGACGTACCTACCACGCGACAGTGAAGCGTCGATGAGAGTGCCCACCGAGGAAACGTAACTCCCGGTTGACCGTCCGGGGGCAACACTCAACATCGCCCTCGCACATCGTGAAGCGGGACGCTTCTTAGCAGCGACTGGCTGAGTTGCAGATGCTGCAAGCGTCTGAGGTACCTTCGACTTCCAGGCAGTGATTGATGCGATGGTTTGCGAGTTCGACCAGCAGTGAGTGATTACCAAACGGAGCGGTCACGAGGGTTTTGAGGTTCGGATGCTGCGCTGCTGCTTCATTCACTAGTCGCGGGATGTCTTCTGCCCAGTGTCGGCCAGGGGCGAGGAACCATGGGAAGACGACGATCTTTTCGGCTCCCGCTTCCACACATTTTGCCATTGCCTGGGCGATGGATGGTTCCGCGAGTTCCATGTGTGCAGGTTCGACGATTTCCCAGTCGGATTGTTCGTGAAACAGGCGGGCTGATTCCAACAGTTGTTGATTGCTGGCCTCTCGCCGGGATCCGTGATCGACCAAAATGACGCCCGTTTTGAGCTTAGAGTCGTCGTGATTCATACAGCTGTCCGCCGGTCGATTTGGTTGCGAGGAAGGTGACAGGTTCGGGTAAATCGGCCAACAGTGTGGCTGTTTGGAATTGTCGCAATTTGTTGACAGTGACCAAGTTGCGAAATAGCATGGATCACAATATGAGTGCGAGACTGTTCGGTCAAACGCACTCGTGTCGTCTGGTCACATGCGGACGGAATTCCCATCTGTGGGCCGCTTGTCGGTTCAACCTGTTCCCAGTTTTCATCCCAAGAGGACGCCATGGCTACGGCCAGTTCGGATCGCGCACGGACTCCGCATCTGAAGGTGACAAAGTACGACACCACTAGTTCGTTCCTGCTTGCAACAGGCGCGATTCTGGCTTTGGTTGTGTTTGTGCTGTTGATGATCTGGTTAACCAACCTCGAACGCGCGGCGACCGACGATACGGTTCCGATTGAAATGGTTGGGGGCGGCTTTGAAGACGGTGCCCCGGACGAAACGCTAAACGTCGAATCACCAGAAGATCCCAGCGACGACCCCTCGGTGGCGGAAGAACCTTCCGAAGAAACCGAAATGATGGAGATGCTGGAGAACGTCGTCGAGATGTCAGAGAACGCCAGTCAAATGGTGGTAACTGAAGTTCAGGTGACTGGTTCAGAGAATAAGGGTACTCCAGGCAGCGCGGTTGGAACCGGGCGACGTCCTCTTGGTGCCGGTGGTGGCACGGGTGGTTATCCGCGAGAGCAGCGTTGGTTTGTCCGATTCGGTGACAAGACCTCGCTGAAGCTCTACGCGAAACAGCTGGACTTCTTCAAAATTGAACTTGCCGCATTCTTACCATCTGAACGCAAGCTGGTTTATCTCACAAACATGAGTGCGCAGACGCCGACGGCTCGAATCCAGCCACAGGGAAAAGACGATCGCCTGAACATGAACTGGCAAGGTAACACTGCTCGAGCCAAAGCGGACCGCGCTCTGTTTGCGAAGGCTGGTATCGATGCCAGCGGTGCGGCGATCATTCACTTCT
>JBGCDN010000711.1:0-7120 GCA_045105495.1 Planctomycetaceae bacterium | reverse complement strand
GTTCAACCTGGTAAGACGCAATGTACTGCGTAATTCCGCCAGCCTAACCAGCAGCAACCCGCGCTCCACGGAGCTTGTCGATGAGGGTGGTCTTTCCGTGGTCGACGTGGCCAAGAATCGTAATGATTGGCGGGCGTACTTGAAGCGTTTCTTCAGGGTCCGATGAATCCAGCTGATCCAGCAGTTCTTGTTCGACATCGCGACCACGACGGATTTCGAGTTCAACATCGAACTCCATAGCGATTTCGACAGCCTCGTCTTCAGTCAACGATTCGTTGATCGTTGCCATCTTCCCTTGCTTGAAGAGATAGCTCAGAATCGGCTTTGCCGGTCGGCCAATAGATTCGGACAAACTTCGGACTGTGATGGGCAGCTCAATCTGAGCTTGTGATTTCAGTTCGGCCTGACGTTTTGGGCCTTTGCCTTTTCGTCGCTTTGTTCGGCGTGCGTCCCGTTGGGCTGAACGATCTCTCTTTAGCTGGTCAAGCAGTGAACCTGATCTGCCTTTGCGGTTCCCGCCCGATGGAGTACGCCCCTGACGCATCTGCAGGCCCAATGGGCCCTGCTTCATCATGTCTGGTGTCAAAGCCATATCCGGTTTTTGGACCGGTTCGGACTCTTTCTTCTTTTCGACCTTTGGCACTGGCGGCTGGTAGGTTGGCACTGCGATGTTCGGCATCGCTACCTTCGGCTTTGGCTTCGCCTTCTTGCCGCCAAGGTGACTCAGGTTCCCCTGAGGAGTCATATCTCGCATCGTTCGACGCATGGTTGGCCGAGAGCGTTCCGGCTTCGAAACGTTGACTTCGCTCTTGTCCTTAGCTGGCTTCGCTTTTGCCACTGGCTCTTCCACAACTTCCGCTGGCGGTGCCTTTTCTTCAGCTGGTGCTTCAGGCTCCGGCTCTGCTGCTTCGACTTCAGCTGGCGCTTCAGCGACCGGCTCGGCCACTTCGACGGGCTCTACCTTCTCAGCTGGTGTCTCTTCGGCGACGACTTCAGCGACTGGAACAGTCTCAGCTTCAACCGGCGCGGCGGTTTCCACTTCTGGGGCGACCTCGACTTCGGCTTCTACAGCCGGCTCGTCGGCCTCTACCGGTTCCTCTTCCTCGACTGGTTTCGTCCCAGGTTTTGGAAGCGAGCGGACGCGACCCTGGTTTGTATTGGCGGGCCGCGCTAGAGGCGCAGGCTCATCAGTCGTTTTTTCAGGTTCTTCCGCAGGCTTCCCGTCAAGGAGCCTCAGAACCATATCTTTTTCTTCGGGCGTAATGCTGGCGAGTGCAGAGGCCTTAATATTCAGCCCCGCTTCATTACAAAGGTCAATCAAGACCTTGCTATCAAGCCCAAGTTCTTTCGCCAGTGCGAAAATACGAATCTTCAAAAAGACATCTCCCGATGGGCGCTAGCCCAAACCATTAACTCGACCTACGGTCGTTTCTACTCCGTGGTCTCGGCCGTTTTCACTTCCTCTTCGGCCGTTGATGTTTCGGCATCCTCGCCGACCTCTGCGGCAGGTTCGACAGCTTCCGCCGCTGTACCTGCACCTTCCGAGCTTGCCGGTTCAGCAGAATCCGTCGCTTCAGAGTCACCTTCTACGGTCTCTGGAGTTACTTCTTCTGTTGCCGGTGCGGCCTCCACCTTCGGTTCCGCCTTGGCTGCTGGCTTCTGAGTCAAGCCTGCAGCTTCAGCGCGACGGTGTTCTTCGCGTGCTCGCTTCTCTTCGCGTTCAAGACGAAGACTTTCCTCGTCTGCGAACTCAATAATTGCATCACACTGTTCCGGGGTCAGCCCGCCAAGTTCGGCAAGCTGATCTGGTTCAATGACTGATAAGTCGTCGAAGGTGAAGAACCCTTGCGACACGAGTGCGTCAGCGAGTTCATCAGAGATTCCGTCCACCTTCGAAAAGGCGGCAACAGACTTATCCAACTGTTCAGCCAACATATCCTGTGTCATGACATGGATATCCCAGCCGACCAACTTCGAGGCAAGACGGACGTTTTGTCCTTTCTTGCCGATAGCCAGCGACAACTGCTCGTCCCGCACCAGTCCGATGACCTTCCCAAGCATGGGGCAGAGCACAACGTCTTCAACTTCCGCTGGTTGCAATGCGTTCGGAACCAAGATGTCCAACGAATCGTTCCAACGAACGATATCAATTCGTTCCCCGGCCAACTCGTCAACAATGTTCTTGATCCGTGCGCCTCGGACGCCGACGCAGGCACCAACGCAGTCGATCTTGTTATCGTAACTGGCGACGGCCACCTTCGACCGATGTCCACTTTCACGAGCCAAAGATCGAACCTCGATGATTCGATCGGTCACTTCAGGGATTTCGACCTCAAACAGGCGACGAACAAATTCAGGATGCGCGCGAGACAGAATGATTTTGACTCGACTGCCAGTCTTGCGAACTTCCATCACGACGGCACGAATCCGCTCGCCGGTTCGATGAACTTCGCGAGGGATCTGTTCGCTTCGAGGCAAAAATGCTTCGACTTTTCCCAAGTTGACAATCGCGGAACCGCGTTCCATCCGCGTGATACTGCCAGACACCATTTGTCCACGCAGTTCTTGATATTCGTCGTAGAGCGAGTCACGTTCAGCTTCGCGAATCTTCTGAATCATCACCTGTTTGGCGGTTTGAGCCGAAATACGGCCGAGCAGGTCTCCCAGTAACTCCGAGTCAAGCAATTCGCCATCGCACTTCAGTGAAGGCTCTCCGGTTTCGCGATCGATGTCACAGGCAATCTCCTGTTCTTCCGCAAAATGCTTCCGCGCAGCCGAAACTATGGCGAGTTCAATGCCCTCGAAGACTATCTCCTGTGCGATATTCTTGTCCCGGTGGATCGCGTCGACGATCCTTAAGACTTCGGGTCCGTTCATTGATACCTCTTGCGGTACATTGATTCTGGTGTCTCAAAGCGACCGGAAAACCAATCGCTGTATATTAAAAAAAGCGGGCACAAAGTCCCACTTGCTGATCTGGCCTGAATGAACAGGCGCAGACACTAAACGGCCTGGCCGAGCGGATTTCTCGCGAAAACCAACAGCCGGAACCATGTTGCATGATGCATCAGGATTCGCGGGCCGAATTGCTCAGACAACGTTCACATCGTGGACTTCTCCAACCTGGATCTTCGGCTCAAAAGCAAACCGAAAACAGATCATCCCTGAATATCTGCAGGCAGAACCCTCCCACAGATGCGATAAACATAGTGGCGTCTTTCAAAACTGTCAAGCAGCGACAGTCTGTGTAAATCACGTTAAAGTGATGCCACCAAAATACTTCCGCCCCGAAACTAGCCCAAATCACGATGATCAAGCTCGCACCTTTTCAGCTTACGCTCGCGTTCCTTCTGACTACGTGCTGTTTCGCGCAACGGCAGCAGCCGGCAAACGGGGCTAAAGAGTCAAATGATCCGAACGTCATGGCCGAGTTGGCCTACAGTCAGCGTCGGTTCGCGGATGTTCTGAAGATCACAGAGAAACAGATCAAAGCAAAGCCAGGCGACCATGTCGCACACTACCTCAGTGCGAGTGCCCTAGTCGAAATTGGCCGCAAGACCTCAAACGGCGGCGGAATTCGGCAGGGAATTGAAGACGCCCGCAAAGCGATCGAGTTATCCAAAGGTGAGGATTCGCGATATTTTCTCCCCTATCTGTATGGGATGACCAGCTTGACGGAAATTGAGGGCGACCCGCAGCATACTCAAACTGCCCTCGCGACGGCTGATCGCGTTCTCGCGAAAGCGAAGACGCCGGTGGATCGAGCACACCTGCTTTACCATCGCGGTCGGATACACGGCCTTCTTAAGAAGCCGAAGAAGTCTCAGGCTGATTTCCAGGAAGCGATTCGCCAAAACGGAGAACTACTCGCCGCATGGATGGGTCTTGCAAATGTCTTTATCGACATGGGAAACCTCCCTCGAGCCCGGGAGACTTATGATTCTGCAACGCGCAAGTTTCCGCGAGACCCAGTTGTCTTTAACAATCGGGGGCTTTTCTTGCAGGAGCAAGACGAGTTCGAACTCGCCGTCGCTGACTTCACCAGGGCGTTGCAGCTGAACCCAAGGTACTTTGCTGCACACACGAATCGCGGCTATACGCTGCTCAGCATTGGAGATCCGGCGGCAGCAGAACTGGATTTTTCAGCCTCACTGGGACTGTACCCGCAGCAACCGATGGTCTACCGACTTCGAGCCGGCTGCCGACTGCTTCAAAAACAGCCGGTCACGGCAATCGAAGATCTCACGGCAGCGTTCAAGCTACGGCCGGATACGGCAACGCATGTCGATTTGGGATTTGCTCAAGTCATGAACCGGGACTTCAAAGCCGGTGCTGATCTGTTGGCAAAAGCGCAGAGAAGCGATCCGGCTCTGCAGCACATTCGGCCGTGGCGGTTTGCTGCACTCATTGGGCAGAAGAATAAAGCAGCTGGAACCAAAGAGTTTGCCGCCGATATTGCCCGCACAAAAGCAAATAGCAAAGACTGCGTTTGGAGTGACTGGCTATGTGGATTGCTTGCCGGTGCGATCGATCGACAAAAGCTGCTTCAGATCGCGAACAGCGATCCACAGAAGAAAGTTGGCCGACTTACTGAAGCAAACTTCTTCCTCGGCTTCCGAGCAGAAATGAGCGGCGATGTTGCCACGGCCAAACAGTACTACCAGCAGTCGCTTACGGGAAAGAGGGTAGATCTCGCAGCCTATCGTGGAGCACTAATCGGTCTCGATCGAATCAAATAGACCCACAAACCCGTGTCCAGGCCTGTCGCAAAGCGAGAACCTCGTCTGGCTGTGATCTGAGCAGGCTTCTAAAGTCAACATATGCTCGCGCTAATAACCATCGCCGCTCTGCTTCCGCAGGAATCAGGGCCAAAGCTACCCCCGCCCGCGCCCGGAACCAATCGGGTTGAACCTGAACGGGCGCAGAAGGTTCCCGGCAAGCCGATCAATCGAAAGATTGAACTCAGTCCAAAAGCGCAAGAGTTCATCCGTACTCTGGCGTTGATTGCCATCCCGGATGAGTTCGAGGATGACAAGAAATGGGGCAAGACAAAGCGGGTTCAGTCTGGCGTCAGCGTCAAGTTTCGAGATGGGAAGCTAAGGACTCATCGAAAATGGAAAGACGTGAAGCACGGGCGTTGGCAGAAGTACCACGCCAAGCTGATTGACCCGAAAGAACGGTTCCAACTTCGCATCGCCAATGTTGTGAAAACGGAGGCCGGCTCGTACCACTTCGATATCTTATGTACCGCGCGACTTCGGATTGAGGGCCGGTGGCAGGATTGGCGTCTTGGGGTGCCTGTACTTCGAATCAGCACAGACGCCATTACCGATATCCGGCTCACCGCACATTGCGAGCTCGACATGGACTTCGAATACAAAGCGTTCCCGCCATCAGTCCAGCTGAAACCAAGAGTCCACACGGCAGATGTTCGCATTGGCAAGTTCGAAATTCGTCGAATCAGCCACCTGAAGGGCAGGGTTGCTGAGGAATTTAGCGGAGCGATTAAGTCGGTGCTTACGCGAGAGATCGCAAATCGAAGAAAGAGCCTGCCCAAAAAGCTGAATAAGAAGATCGAGAAGAAGAAGGACGATCTAAAGATCTCGCTCGGTGAGTGGCTGAAGTTTTCCGGAGACAAGACCGCTGGGGTCCCATCAGCGCCCGTCAAAAAGTAGATCGCGACCGCAACACCTGTGCATTAATTCACGACACCATTGGCCTGGCCCGGCTCGGTCCGTAAAATGGCATCGGAAGATGTTCAAGGCATGTTGTATGGCGTCAAGACCACAGAAACCCGATGTTGGCGAACCGACCCCGGACTGCTCTGATGGAGCCGCTGGCAAAAAGCCGATTCCGGATGCAGAACCTGTCGATATCGATCTGCTCGCCGAACTCCGGCAAGCCCGAAAAGATCGAGTCGCGCAGATTAAGGCCGAGATCGAAGCAGGGACCTATGAGTCAGAGGAACTTCTGAACGCGGCATTTGGCCGTATGCTTCACAATGTTTCTATGGATGACGACGAGGACACTAAGTCCGCCGAAGAGGATCAACTGTGAGCGAACTATCGCACATTGAAATGTCAGTCTCGCCCGTGCAGAAGTTCCGGGAGTACCTCACCACAAAAGGCATGCGACTGACGACTGAGCGCGAAGCGATTGTCGAAGCGATTTTTTCTCATCACGAACACTTCGATCGCGAACAGATGGTCGAACGGCTGACTGCTCAAGATACGGGCGGTAAGAGAGTTAGCAGGGCAACAATCTTCCGAACGATCGCTTCCCTGGAAGAGGCCGGACTCATTCGCAAAGTCGCTCGAGCAAACGATCGAGCAGTCTATGAGCATGCCTACGGCTATCCTCAGCACGACCACATGATCTGCGAACGGTGTGGTTCGCTCACGGAATTCGTAAGCGAAGAGATCAACGCTGCCTTAGAAGAAGTGACTTTGAAGCACGGCTTCCGTATGAAGGCTCATCGCCTTGAGGTCTACGGCATCTGCGACGAATGCAGCAAGCCAAAGAAACGCCCCTACGGCAAGCTTAACATGGTTTAACCCTGGCCTTATGGAGCGAGTGCGCCGCCAAACCTTGATTCAAACACTCGACTCCTTGTCAGAAGTAAGCGGGCGGTCCAAAACCTGTACAGGTTTTGACTGAGCCGCAACTTAAAACCGAGCCCATTCTTCCGGCGTCGAATCTGGCCAGAACCAGACCAGTCTTTGCTCCAGTCAATTTGGTTCGTTAGCGTCGTGAAGGTTATTAGCGGCAGCGTCTTGGGAGAGTCTTCAGGGCGTTGTCGCGCGTAAAATGCTTGGTCAGATGCTTGCTCAATCATTTTGATATAGCTCAGGGATTCGCTGCCTGAGCCGGTTGGCTTCAGCTTCCCAAGGTCAAAACTGAAGTCAAGTAAGACATTTCCGCGGGTCGCCTGTGACTGCTCGTGACGGATTTTGTCAACGAAGTTCTCCCCATTCGGACCGTTAAGGCAGAGTGCATGGAATCCATCACCGCTATATGGCTCAATCTTGAGCGGTCCTATCGGAATCGTCGCCGGTGTCGAAACGGCTGCCTGACGGGGCCAGTAGGCAGATGCAACGACGTGATCGCGGTCGGAGAGTGC
>JBGCDN010000710.1:0-6135 GCA_045105495.1 Planctomycetaceae bacterium | reverse complement strand
CGAACGCTTCCCTATGCGGGTGTCAGTTCCGCTCGGAGATCGCCGCCGGCTTCGTTCTCTTTAGTGGTACATCGAAGCTGCTTTGCCAGTTCGGTTAGATCGCCGTAACGCTTACTAAACGAACACGGTTTGGTTCCTTCGGCGTTCAACTGCAATGTGTTTGCCACCAGACCTGAAAGCATGACTGGGTCACATTGGTCAAACGGAAGTTGCAGCGTCAATGCCGGACGGAACCATCGCTTCTGCGAAATGAGCCAGCCGTCGTCTCTTGGTTCGATCAAGCATTTGGCTCGCGCCGGAAATGGACCGAAGCCTCCAGTTGGGAACACAGTCAATCTTGCATCCTGCGGTACTGACCGTTTGGGGAAGAACCGAGACAAAATCGGGTCAAGTGCCATGGTTCGACAGAAGACGACGCGCCGATGGATCCAGCGGAACACAAACAGGCAAGCGACAAGAATCAGCAGGTTCACTGCTGTCGCGATGGTCGGACTGTAGCCGTACAACGCCATGAGTGCGGCGCAGAGTGTTTTGTTGGCGACTTCGAAGCACGCGTCGATGAATGGAACCGGTGTGACCCAAATTAGAAACTCAAAGAAGAAGCGAACCGAGTGAACCACAATCATGTTCACAACCATGGCCAGCATTAGCAGCATGTCACCGGTGAAACTGAAAATCCCGGCCGAGTACACTGCGACATCTTCAGCTGGGACGTCTGGTCCATCCATTGAGATCAGAATTTTCAGCAACAGCAACGTGCCAATGCCAGCGTAGGCTTCAACATGGTCGATTGCCTGCGCGAAGGGCTTGCTGACTTTCGTCATTCGAGGAGCCGACGTCAGCAAGGTGAGGCCAAGGAACACCCAGAAGATTGTTGGGTTCGCGAGTGGGCCATCAGGGCTAAGCAGGCTGGACTTTCCTGGCAACCAATCGCCACCCCAAAGGGCCATCCCCGACAGGCACGTCACACCAAAGAAGGGCGACAAGGCCATTGGGGCCAATGGACCCAACCAATCGGTAATCGGCAACGCCCCGACGACTTCGGTGGCAGCGGCGAGTTCCGTTGGAGACACTTCGGATTCGCGTTCCAGCTTTTGGGTGAGGCGATCTTTCAGCGACTGCGGCGATCCATCCGACTCAGCCTGCGCAACTGATTTCGCTGCCGCCAGCGATTGGTTCAGCGCGAATCCGTGGCTGCCGATGACAATCAGAATCAGGGAGAACGCAACAAGCTGGCGTCGGAATAGTTTGGTCTTCGTGTTCATGGTTTTATTGTACGAGATTTTGCGAAGCTCTGACTATTTTGCACTCTCAGAGCCGTTTTCCGGTGGCGGAATCTCACGCCCGTGTGGATCGACACTTGACGTATCCAGTTCTTCCGCCAACTGATTCTGAAGTTTCGGGCCAATATAGTGTTCTACTCGGTGAGCCGGTTCGTGAAGGTGGTCGTCGTCCAAATCGAAGTGTTTTGAGATGTAGCTTTCCCACAAGCGGTGAGACCGCAATAGCGATCGGCCTTCGCGACGCCCTTCGTCAGTCAGCTGAATGTGGCCATCACCGGCTGGAACCACCTGACCCGCACGCTGCATCGCGCTCAGTGACATTCGGGCAAGCAGACTTCCTCCCGCGAGCTGAATACATTGAGTTCGCGTCAACGTCACAGGTTCGCGCGAGGCAGGTTTGGTTTCTTCCATTCGATAAAGACGCGACAAAATGTCTTCACGGACAATCCGCAGTCGCAGTCGCAGGTTGTTGTATCCGCGTCCCAAGAGCCCATGCTGCGGAGCGAAAAAGACGGCAACTGTAAACTGCACGCCGGCGGCCACGGCAATCATGCCGGCCGTATTCGAGTTCACCCAGTAAGCTGCGAAGTGTCCGAGGACCGTCGCCGTGATGCTGAGAAGGACAGACAGAAACAGCATCAACAAAATACGATCCGTCAACAGATGTGCCGTGGCGGGTGGAACAATCAGCATCGCAATAACCACGATCGCACCGATCGATTCCAACGACGTCACGGTGACGATCGCAACCAGTGCCATCAGAAGATAGTGCAACAGCGTTGAGTTGAATCCCATCGCAGTTGCTAGTTGGCCGTCGAACGACGCGATCTTCAGTTCCTTCCAAAGCGCAAACACGAATCCGATCGTCAGAAGCAGAACCGCACCGAGGCGAAGAAACGCTTCGGGGACGTCGTAACCGGCAAGGCTTACAGTTTGCCACGTGACAAATTCCAGCTTGCCCATCAACACGCAATCGACATCCAGATCGTTATTTGGAAACTGTGAGATGATCACGACACCAAACGCAAACAGCGTTGTGAACACAACACCCATACTGGTGTCTTCAGGAACGTCTGCAAGATTGTGAAACAGTTGCGTGAGGAACCCGGTAAGCACACCAACAATGATGGCTCCAATAAAGATCGGAACCAACTGCGCGCCGCCGGTGAGCAAGAAGACGACACCGATGGCGGCCAGTATCGAGTGGCTGATGGCATCGCCGAGGAGGCTCATTCGACGCAGTACCAGGTAACACCCGGCAATCGCGCAAGCAGCGTTGCCGACGATGGCTGTCGCAATCGTCCACAGATGCATCGGCAGCACATCCCAGCCAAAACTACCGTCCATCAGAACCTCCCGCTGCAGCCAGCTTGGGTTCGAGTTCGGCAATGATCTCTGGCGGGAGCGTTTCGTCAATCTCTTCCGCATCGAGATCGGTGAAGCTGCTGGCGAGTTGAGGGTGTTCCAGCAAGAACAGTTTCCAAAGCCGGGTAGCTCGAACAACCTTGTCCGCGTACGCGGTTCCATCGCTAGTAAGAACCACATCGTTGCCAGTAATGGACACGAATCCGTCGGACTGCATCCGTCCAATCGATTTCTGCAATTGAGGTAGCGTCCACGAACGCTGGTCCATCAACGCCTGTCTGGTTGAACGCCCATTCGCTTCAGCGAGCTCTGCTGCCAGCCGTTGATCGATCACCCGCAGTCGAAAGCTTCTTAACCGAATCCATTGCGCAATCACACCGCGACGTGGAGCGATTAGCAGAGAGAAGACAAAGATGGCCGAACTGACGAGGACGATGCTGGGCCCGGCGGGTAGTCGAGCAAACGTGGCGGTCAGATAGGTTCCAATCGCGCCGGTCGCGAGCCCGAAGATACCAGCCAGAACCAACATGATTGAAAGACGGTTCGTCCAGAACCGAGCTGCTGCGGCAGGAATAATCATCAACGCAGCCATCAGGATCGCGCCGACTGCGGGGAGACCGATCACAACGGTCAGCGCGACCATCATCATGAGTCCCAGATCAATCATGAGAACCGGCCAGCCCTGAGCTTCGGCGAATTCCGGATCAAATGCGATCACTTTGAATTCCTTGTACAGCAGCAACACCATCACGCCGCAGAAAGCAGCCACGGCGGCGATGAAGTAGACATCTTCCCTAATCATGCTGGCTGTCGCTCCAAGAATGAACCGATCCAGCCCGGCACTATTCCCGCCAGCGGTCTTCTGAATAATGGTCGTCAGAACAATTCCAGCGCCGTAGAAAACGCTGAGAACAATTCCGATGGCCGCGTCCTCCTTTACTCGCGTGGCTCGGCGAAGTGACGCCACAATAAACACGCCAATGATTCCACTAATCAACGCGCCGAACAGCAGCGCGGGAAGGCTGCGTCTCTGGACGATGATGTACGCGATGCACAAACCGGGCAGTGCCGCATGCGCCAAAGCATCACCAATCAACGCGCGTCTTCGCAGGACCGTGAAGCTGCCAACCAGCCCGGATACTGCACCTAACAGACTGGTGCCAATGAGAACAATAAGCGTGTTGTAGGCCATGGCGGTTCTGTTACTCGCTGCGTTCTCTTGAACGAACCGCTTCGCCGGCGGTGTCCAGCAAACTAAGCCGACCGCCATACGCCTTTCGCAGGTTCTCTTCGTTGAAGGTGGTCTCAACAGATCCGCTGGCGACCAACCGCATGTTCAAGAGCACGACCGAATCGAAGTAAGTCTTGACGGTTCTCAAGTCATGATGAACCACCAAAACCGTCTTACCTTCATCGCGCAATTGCCGAAGTAGGTCGAAGATGATGCGTTCGGTTGCCGCATCAACGCCTGCCATCGGTTCGTCCATGAAATAAAGACGAGCGTCCTGCGCGAGTGCTCTGGCAAGGAACACGCGTTGCTGTTGACCGCCGGACAGTTGGCCAATTTGTCGTTTGGCTAACTCGGCGATGCCAACCTTTTCAAGACACTCCATGGCCTGCTGACGTTGCTTCCGGCCGGGACGTCTGAACCAACCCAACGAACCATAGGTTCCCATCAAGACAGCATCCAACGCGCTGACTGGAAAGTCCCAGTCGACTGATTCTCGCTGAGGCACATAGCCAATGAGGTGCCGCTGCGATTCAACGGGTTTGCCAAGCACCTGGACTCGACCGCTGGCTTTAGGAACCAGGCCGAGAATCGACTTGATCAATGTGCTCTTGCCGGCTCCATTCGGTCCAACGATCGCAATCAAGCCGGGCTGATCGATCACAAGGTCGATGTCCCAGAGCACGGGTTTTCGACGATAGGCGACGGTGACATCGTGAACGTCGAGAACCGCAGTTGCTGAAGTTTCGGGAGTGACTGTTGCCATGCTTACTTGAGAGCTTCAGCAATGGTGTCGATGTTGTGACGTACCATGCCAAGGTACTCGCCTGCTTCACTGTTCTCTGGCCCAAGCGCGTCGGAGTAAAGCTCGCCGCCGAGTTTGACTTCGTGGTTCTTGGCCTTGCAGCCTTCGAGGAGTGCTTCCACGTTTTTGCTGTTGATGCTGGACTCTGCAAAGACCGCCTTGATTTTGTTCTCCACCATTAGGTCCACCAGTTCAGAGAACCGACCAACGCTCGCCTCGGCTTCGGTGCTGACCCCTTGAATCGCCGAAACATTCACATCGAACGCGCGGCCAAAGTACGAAAACGCATCGTGCGCTGTCACAAGATATCGCGGAGTGGGAACTTCATTGATGCGATCCCGACCATACTGCACGAGCTCGAGAATCTTCTGCTTGTAAGCTTCACCGCGCGAAGCGTATGCGTCTGCGTTCGTCGAATCGAACTTCGAAAGAGTTTCAATGACACCCGGGACGCAGGCTGACCAGAGTTCCGGATCGAACCAAATGTGCGGATCGAAAAGATCACCCTCCAAAGCGATCAGTTTCTCGGCATGTGCTTCTTTCAGAAAGTCGCCAATCGCAAACACCGGTTTCTTCTTCGACATGGCGACAAACACATCGTGCATTTTCGGTTCGAGATGCAGTCCGTTGTAAAAGACCATGTCGCCCCGCGCGAGCAGTGTGTTGTCTTTCATGGTGGGTTCGTAAATGTGTGGGTCGACCCCTTCACCCATGAGTCGTTCGACCTGAACGTTCTCGCCGCCGACGGCCGCGATCATGTCAGCGACCATCCCGGTCGTGCAGACAATCTTGATCGGATACTGACCGTCGAAGGTCGCGGCCGATGGCTGAACAGTGTTCTTCTCACCATCGCCGTCCTCTGCACCGCCACAGCCAACCGCCGCTAGCAGAGCTACGCCACAGAGCAGGGCGAGAGACATGAATCGGACTCGTCGTGAACGTCCCACAGTGCACCATTTACACGATAAACAGAGTTTTTGATTAGTCAAAAAGTTTAACGTTGCTCAGATTGGCGGGCAATAGACAGGGTGTGTCGCCACGGTATCTCGGGTTCGTAATGTCCCCGACCAGATGGGACTGATCGCGCGGAACGTGTCAGATTCATGGATTGTTGGAAGCGAAAGCCATCCGTCTGTCTTGTGCAGAGTGGAGCCTTGCTTGAAGGCTCAGTTGTGCCTGGTATACTCCTCGCTCCTCAACGCGCAAGTGGCGGAATTGGCAGACGCGCTAGGTTGAGGGCCTAGTGGGGTTTAAACCCCGTGGAGGTTCGAGTCCTCTCTTGCGCAATGAAATTAAGGGGTTTGCAGCAAAACGCAGCAAACCCCTTTTTCGTGAAAAGTTGATCCGTCACAAATCCGTCACATCGGTTGGATCTGCGTTGGAAGCCCATTGGATTCCGTCACGAAGAGTTGAATGGTCAGAGCATAGCCGTTGGAAGTACGTCGATTTTCGAC
>JBGCDN010000709.1:0-3872 GCA_045105495.1 Planctomycetaceae bacterium | reverse complement strand
TTCAACCAGCGATAGGTTCTCTACTGACTTCGATCGAGAACCGCCACGAATCAGCATGAATCCGATGAATGCGATGACGGCAGCTCCTACCAACCACGCAGCTGGAAGATGCTGTTCGTTTTCGAGATTCAGCCCTAGTTTTCCGAGTTGACCTTCGAAATCGCCTGCCGCCAGCAACAAACCGTTGTGCAACGAATGCAACAGCATGCCGGGGAACAAGCTTCCTGTACGAATACAAACCCAGGCCAGAATAATGCCCATCAGACAGCTTGGCAGGAACCGTTCAAAGAACAGCTTGTCCTGAACCAGAACATGGAACGCCGCAAAAATTGCAGACGAAATTAGTATCGCGGACAAGTAGCGCCGCTTCGAGCTGCGACCGTGTTCACCCAACAGCGAACTGAGTAACACACCTCTGAAGAACCACTCTTCGCAGACAGCCGGAACCAGCGCCAACGAGAGGACTCGCAGCGGTAAAGGGATCGCCATGATCTTGTCCTTCAGCGGTGCGAACAATCGGTGAAGTTCCAATTGTCTGGCTTCACCTGCCGCGAGCGCTGTGAGTTCGTAGGCGAACGGCCACAACGATGTCCCCAGCAATATGCAACCCACGATCGCCAGCACTCGTGGCGGCAGCAGCCGAAACGTCTCTCGAATGCTGTATCGGTTCCACCAAACGAACATCAGGGGAACCAGCACAAACAAGGACTGAACCAACATGGTCAGCAGCAATCGCGTTTGCATTGTGGCATCCTGAATGCGACCCGCAGCCGATGAGAGCACCATGAATGTCGGAACCAAAACAACCAGACAAAGCATACCTGTGGAAACTCGCGGCATATCGAGCGTCTTTGCAGGACGTTTCAGCAAGTCGCTCCATGTGCCATCGCTGCCGTACAGAATTGCATCGGTCCCGAAGACACGCGTGGCGATCACCATGGCCAGCAATCCGTAAACGACAGTGGAAGCCATAGCGATTGCCAACATCGTTGGGTCAATCGTGCCCTGCAAAACATCGCGAGCGGCGAGGACGACGTTGACCAGCGGAACAATGGCCAGCATTGAGTTCAACTGAATGTCTGGCATCAAGCTGAAGATGCCGGGCGTCAAAGCAACCAGCATCAGCGGAATCAAGTAAGCCTGGGCCTCCTTGAAGCTCCGCGCGAAGCTGGTGACGCTTAGCAGGACGGCGGAAAAGAATCCGGCAAATACGAACAGCAATGCAATGATGGTCGCGATCGTGCTTCCCGTCACTCCGCCTTCGCCAAAGACAGCCTTATCGAGACCGATTGTGTACAGCGTGACCAGCATCGCCAGCAGGTTCACCATTGCGGTCAGCATGGCCACGGTCAGCACGGCGACAAACTTCGCCATCAACAAACCCATGCGAGACACAGGTGCCGCGATCAGAGTTTCCAAAGTCCCCCGTTCACGTTCTCCGGCTGTCAGGTCAATCGCCGGATAAACCGCCCCGGTCACTGTCATGAGGATCAAAGCAAGCGGGATGAAGGTAACCAGTGAGAACGTCGAATTCCCGGAGATCGGGTCCACGGGCCTCTCAACGACGACGATCGGTTCCTGCGTTCGGCGCGACACCTGTAGAAGGCCAGCGATGTTCGCGTCAGAAACACGCCGCTTCAATGCGTTCAATGCGTCTTTGGTGAAGCGAGAACCAGACTGGTAGATGAACTCTACTTCGACCGTCCCGCCCTGTTCTGGCTCGCGATTTTGAAACCGGATGCCCACGTCGATCACTCGGTCGGCCGCGAGCTTTGATAAGTCGATCTCTTCACCGTCTTCCGGAATTCTTGCTTCGAACCGCGGTTCTTCGTCCTGCGCGATCAGGCTTTTTACGGCTTCTTCAGGAGAGACTTTCGATTCAGCTTCTTTGCGTTCCTCCGGCTTAATCTCTTTCGCTTCTGTGATTCCAATGTATCGACCAAAGAGATTCAGATCCTCTTCAGACTCGAACCCAAGAATGTAAACCGGGCCACCACTCATCTTGGTGATGTTGGACAGAAGAACCTTTTGAACCACACCACCCAACAGCGGGTAGAGGAACAGTGGCATGAGAACCAAAGTGATAATGGTTCGACGGTCGCGGAGGATCTCTCGTAGTTCTTTGACAGCCAGCCTGGCGAATTGAGAAAGACGAGTTGTGATTGTGTAAGAACTCACGCGTTCACTTCCCCACTTGCCGCCGCGCCAATGAGTTCGCCTTCTTCGGCCAGAAGTTTGAGGAAGATCTTGGTCAGTGAATCTTCCTCGGCTTCGGCAAAGACTTCGTCGATGGTTCCCTCGTAACGAATGCGACCGCGAAACAGCAGACCGAAGCGGTCGCACAATCGTTCGGCTTCATCAAGCCTGTGGGTACACACAATGACCGCTTTGCCTTCGTCTCGCAGATGATCGATGTAATCGAAGATCACTTTCCCACCGACAACATCCAACCCGCGCGTTGGTTCGTCCATCAACATGACTGGTGGATCGTGCATTAACGCTCGGGCCAGGTTGACGCGTTGCTTCTGACCGGTACTGAGAGTCGCACAGCGTTGATCGAAGAAGCGGGATAGATCCAGCAGTTCGCAAAGTCGTTCGCTGCGTTCCTTGGTAAGCGCTCGGGGGACACCGTAAAGATCGCCAAAGAACTTCAATGTCTCTCGCGGAGTTAGCCATTGATACAAGCCAGCACTGGTCGAGACTAAGCCGACGCGGCGTTTGATTTCGTCTGGTTGCGACGACACCCTGCAGCCGTCCACTTCGGTGTCGCCCGATGTTGGTTGCAGAAGGCCAAGAATCATCCGCAGCGTTGTGGTCTTGCCTGCACCGTTCGGGCCCAACAACCCATAAACTTCGCCACCCTGCACTTCAAATGTCAGCTGATCGACAGCCACAAATTCACTGTTGCCGGTCTGGAACGTCCGACGAAGATCAAGAAGTCGAATCATGGGGTGCCCGGCTTTTGGTGGTGTCTTGGCGTCGGTTCGTACAGTGAATTCAGTGGTCTGACGAATATACGGCAAAAGCGATCAACCCGCTGGATCGAACCAGTTCGCGACGCGAATTTCGAGCACGGCGAACATGAGATTGGTTCTATTTACCGCAGATTCACGGACTTGAGTTGCATTGTAGGCTTGCCAGTGGTTCCACTTCGATCAAACCATTCCACCACAGGAGCCCTCATCTTGAACGTCTGGCCCGTTGATCGTCCCTGCCCGTTTGACGGATTCTTGGAACTCGAAAGCTGCTGGTCACGATCAAAGGGGCTGATCGCCGCACTCCGAACAGAGTTCAGCAAAGCTGGCCTCAACGAGCGAGTTCGCACAATCTACGTCAGTGGTTCCATCGGACGCATGGAAGCCGTAGCAACGTCCGATTGTGACCTCGTCGTGGTGTTGAACGATGAGGAGCTTGCGTCGGGATCGTCGATTATGTCCACCGTCTTCGATTGTGTTGAGCGAGTAGGTTGCCAAAGACCAAAAGCAGCCGGCATCTTTGGGTTCCCAACAAGCTTTGAAGAACTGCTCGACCCGAAGACCGCCGGTGTTGTCGATGAAGACCTCGGTGTTTTTGGAAAACGGATTCAGGCCCTTTTGGATAGCCAGCCGCTGGTGCACCCTCAGGAATTTGAATCTCTACAGCCATCGATATTGAAACGATACGCGTCCGCACCGATCGCTGATCCAGGGGCGTTTCAACTTCGCTGGCTGGTCGACGATCTGATTCGATACTGGCGATCGCTTTGTGCCCGAACGCGTTGGCTGTCACACGACAACCAACGTCACTGGCGAGCACTCAACGTGAAAGTTCGACACAGTCGCATGCTACTGTGTGCCGGGTTGTATCATCTACTTGTCGAAGTCGTCGATTCG
>JBGCDN010000708.1:0-2824 GCA_045105495.1 Planctomycetaceae bacterium | reverse complement strand
CAGTACGGAACGACAGACGACGACACAATTGATGGCGGCTCTGGCAGCGATACCATCTTCGGTAACTACGGCCGCGACGAACTCAGTGGCGGAGCCGGGTCAGACCGGATCTTCGGTGGGTTCGGCCAGGATGAGCTTCGCGGCGGTTCTGGTTCAGACCTTTTGGTCGGCGAGAACGGAGCTGACCTGCTTTTGGGCGGGAACGACAACGACGTACTGTTTGGCGGCTCAGGCCTCGACACTCTCGATGGCGAAAGCGGTTCCGACCTTGTCGCCGACAGCAAGGATGCCCGCGACGCCGAAGATATCTACGCAGCCTGGATTGCAGATGAAACATACGCTGAACGCGTCGCAGCGGTTCGAGCATTGAACCCACGAGTCGAATCAGACAGCACTGCTGACATCTTCCAATCTGATGCTGGTCGCGACTTCTTCTTCGCGAACCTCTCCATGGACATCCTCAACGCAGACGACAACGAACTGGTTGACGAATTGAGTTAGTGGTGGCGTGTCTACCTGTAACTGTCATCCGCTATGCGTGGAAATCGGTAGCGTTTACAGCTTGAGAACGGCCAACGACCCTTGGGGCTCGGAGGCCCGCAAGTACAGGAAATCGCTCAAAGCTGATCAAGAGTTCGACCGGAACCTGACCGCTCAGGTCACTTTCCAGAAGACACTTGCGATCCCTGCCGAATGAACCGTTCAACGTACGCGCTGTTCACGGTGATGGTTCGGCGTGAGCGGCTCCAACCCGCGCCGCCGTCGCCTTGGACAAACGCAATCTTTACGGAAGAGTGCCAATCGAAGCTTCGAAGTGCGGTATCCAGTTCCTTGACCAGTGGGCGCGATGCAAGTTGCCGACCGAGTTCGAAACCTGATCCAACAGTGACACGAGCTTCATTCGATCTCATACCCTCTGGCATGCGAAGCGGCTTCAAAATTCGTCGCCACGATCGATGAATCTCTGTGCCATAGTCGCGTGCGCGGTTGATGTCGCTTTCCGTCATGCCTGCCGCCGCTGCGACCGCCTTGTACTTGGCCGCATCTGCAGCCACGGCGAGTGCGGCGATCTGATATGCACGGCGAGCATCGCTGTTGTGTTCTCCGGTGACCGTCCATTCGTTACGAGCCACTTCTTTGGCTTCAATCATCAACGAAGTGACGCGTGCTTCCAGCACAGCGGCGGCGCGGTCTGGCATGTGGTTGGTGAGGTAGACTGTTGCGAACGCGTCGGCGAGTGTTTCTTCGTTGGACAGTACCGGAAGATCAAACTCGCGAACCAAAGCATGTCCCATCTCGTGCAAGACGACATGCATGACAACATCTTCAGCGAACTGACTCAGTACAAACTTTTGTCGACTCGTCCGCGGATCCACTGTTCCAGTTGCGACGGCTACCAGCTTCATCGACTCTGCATCAGCCGTATGCTTGCAGTTACAGTGTTTGAACTTTTCAACAAGAGCCTGCAACTTCGCTTCGTCCATCTTGAACTTCACAGCACTTGCTTTAAGTAGCTCTTGACCATTCGCACTCTCTTCAGCGGCCTTGTCCAGGAAGTCACTGACGGAGGCTTCTTCGAATTGGTCCAATGAAAGCAATGCGTTCGACAGAATATCTGACATCTGTCCTGACTCAGACAAATCGACAGAACACTGCACGCTCTGTTTTGCTGCAACCGTGGACGATTTCTCTTGCGATGGAGAATCGGTAGCGGTAGCCCAAGTGGCTGCCTGAAGGATGCAAAGGCAAAGCACTGTTCTCATCACACTTCTTTCGGATGTTGGAAACCGGGTGGGTAGGACCCGTTCGCACAAGCTGGACGGTAAGGCACGTGCCGTTCGTATCGGTCCACAAGCAGCATTCTTTCCTGCGGCCACAGTTCATGCAAAGCACTACCTGCCGTTACTTCGCCCGACCACGTAAGATCTTGGCTCACGAAAGGAAAGTTTGATGTCACAAAGCGGCGGCGGATGGAGAGCAGTGGGATATAGTCTCAAGCTCGCGCGGAAGGTTGGCTTTCGAGCCATGTGGAAAGCGATGCGTTCGAAGAATGCGTGCAAGACTTGTGCAGTTGGCATGGGTGGCCAGCTTGGCGGCATGGTGAACGAAGGCGGCTTCTTCCCTGAAGTCTGCAAGAAGTCGTTTCAAGCGATGGCTTCTGACATGCAGGGAGGAATTTCAGACGAGTTCTTCGCGAAGTATTCCATCAATCAGCTAATGGCGTTGTCGCCGAGAGAACTGGAAGCCAGCGGTCGCCTGGTGAAACCGCTTGTTGCCGCAGCGTGCGACACGCACTACCAACCCATCGAATGGGACGACGCAATTGCTCGCATCGCCAGTCGCATCAAAGCCAGCGGACCCGAACGCAGCTTCTTTTATGTCAGCGGACGTTCATCAAACGAAGCTGGCTTCCTGACTCAAATGATGGCGAGGTTGTTGGGAACCAATTACGTCAACAATTGTTCGTACTACTGTCATCAGGCCAGCGGCGTTGGTTTGGCGAGCAGTATCGGCAGTGGAGCCGGAACGGTTCAGGTTCACGACCTCGACAACTGTGACTTCTACGTCTTGATCGGAGCGAACCCGGCTTCGAATCATCCGCGACTCATGCGGTCGCTGATGAATATTCGGCGTGGCGGTGGCAAGGTTGTTGTGATCAATCCGATGCGAGAAGCCGGGTTGGTTCGGTTCAAAGTCCCATCCGATGTGCGCAGTTTGCTGTTTGGTTCGGAGATTGCCAGTTCTTACATCCAGCCCAACATCGGCGGTGACCTCGCACTGCTAACAGGTGTTGCGAAAATCGTAATTGATCAGAACGCCCATG
>JBGCDN010000707.1:0-10686 GCA_045105495.1 Planctomycetaceae bacterium | reverse complement strand
GTCCGCTGCGTCTGCGTCCTGCAGCCCACGGTTCCGTAGAAAAGCATGAACTAACGGGGCATAGAGGCGGACGAACTCTGCCCACGATTCGTGATCGCAAGAATCGCGCACTCGAAGCAATAGGCTTGGCCGGGTTTCAAGATGTTCTGCCAACGTTTCGCATATCCATCTACGGAATCAATCGGAGCAAACACTGTGGGCGGGGAAAATCGGCTCGATTCAAGTATCGGTTTGCCGTAGTCGTCAGTTCATTGAGTGTAGTGTATCGAAGGGGCACCGCTTATTGGCCTCTGCCCGCATGGATCTGGACGAAACGCCAAGGCTTCGCGTCACCGAGACTTAACCGTTCGATCGACTGCTGGCGGGCTTAGCCACATGGTGGCGAAGAGCCTTCGAAGAAGTCTCCGCTACTCGACGTTCGCCGCAGCCTTGAACGTACGGAACCATGCTTTCAGACGTTCGCGTTCTCTCGCAACATCAGCGTCAACACTCTTATAGCTAATGTCGCCAAGGACAAATCGGCGATCGTCTCCCAGCGAGTACGTGGCCGTCTTGATACTCCGTAAGACGGCGTCGTCGACGCGGGACCAAGGCGAACCATCGTGGTGCAGGCGTGAAGATCGTCCGAGCAGGTTTGTGTATTCGATCTCGTGGGTGTTCTTCGCACTATCGTCCACCAATTTCATGGCAAGTGCCACCGCGTCTCGTTTGCGAGTCGAACCGAGGGCCGTAACAGCCATTGAACGAACGAACGCGCTGGAATCACTAAGCAGCCGTTTTCCGTGACCCGTAACGTAGTCAGATTCGTTCCGGTAAACCGACGCCACAACGCCTATCGCGCGGCCGCGGACTCCTGCGTCCTTGTGACTTAAGAGTCTCTCGAAGACCGGCCGCAGTTTGTCTGCGTCTTTGGATCCAATCCACGCAGATTTGCCCCGGAATAGCGCCGTGCTGACCAACACTGGTTCGCCTTTGAGTGCTTGATCGAAAGCCTGCCTGATGTCTGCGTGTGCCCCAAAGTTGGGCACTGCTGCCAACGCATTGAGTGCCTTGACTCGGGCGTCAACGTGTTTGTGGCTCCGCGCGACTTCAACGAGTTTCTGAATCACTCTGGCTTGTGGTTCCTTCCCCATGACGCAAGTGCGGCTCAACTCAAGTGCTGCGTTGAGAATCTGACCGCGTTCTGAACCAAGATGCTTCAAGACTGCATCTGCGAAATCTGGGCCAACTGGATTGCTGGATTCCGACAGATACGCACTGAAGGTTCTAGACATACCATCCAATGCCAGTTCAACAACGTCCGGGTCGTCTGAGGAAGTAGCAAGATGAACAAAGACCGGGCCGTTCTCTTTCTTCTTCTTTTCGGCGAGCGGCAGCTTGCCCTCGGGAGTGCGTTTTGAAAGCAAGGCTTCACTGAGGCTAGGAAAATCAGGTTTCGCCTTCTGCTTAGACGGTTCGCCACTCGAAACGGGTGACTCTGAAACGGACTCCGTCGGTAAGATCTCCGATAGCGGATCGCTTCGGAGAAGACTGGCAGCCCCAACAGGATGAGAGCCACCACTACGTTGTCCCGACGATGGGGTCTCTACATCCGGAGCGACAGGATCGAGAGGTTTGGCTACCGACACCGAATCTTTGGCAGGGCCGATCGCTATTGCCGGAACGGCTTCAGATCCTTGGGTCAGATTCTCGGAAGAACTATCTTCAGAGGAACAACCGACGAACAAGCTAAAAATGGCGACAGCAGCAGAGTGACGTACCATTTGAGACCTTCCATTTCGAATCAAAGATGAGACTCAAAATGGACTACTGCTGGAACAGTCGCGGTCTTTCAGAGAAATCGCAAAATTTCGACACACCGCACTTCTTAGCCTGCGGCGCGTTCCTGGTAGATGCGTTGAATGTCATCGACCGTGACGGTGATGATGCGAGTGAATCCAGTGTGGGCTCGCTCGTACGCAATCTTGGCTGCTTTGGATGGGTTCGAGTGAACAGCTGATTCCAGCCATTCACGATCTTCGGGAGTCAGCTCACCAACTTCCGGATCCCAGGCGGTCTTGGTCTCAATGACGAGCGTTTCTACGCGGGGATCAAACTTAGCCATGAGTTCGTGCCGTTATCTATGAATATCCGACTTCGATGCACTTTCGGATCTGCGGGGCCGAAAGAATATCCAGATGAGTTATCGGGGCTTCTTGGCGAGCGAAACCATCCTTCTCGCCCTCTCAATGTCCTTGTCACGAGCAGCGAATTCTTCGTCCGTCACTGATTTACGGGCAATCGCCTCCGACAACTCGGTTTGCGCAGACTCGACATCGATGTCATCGAGTGTAAGCGATCGATTCGTGAGGACAGAAACAATGCCCTCTTTGATCTGGAGGAATCCACCGTCTACGAAAAACGACGCGTCACTTCCGCCTCCACGATAACGCAATTCGCCAGAACCCATACGTCCAACGATTGGTGCGCGTCCGGGAAGAATACCCAGTTGCCCATCGAACATAGGCACCGTGATCGACTCGACTTCCTGGTCGAGCAGAGTCTTTTCCGGAGTGACGATAACTAGGCGGAGTTCTTTTGCCATGGTGATTCTTTACAGCGTGGTCAGCGAGGACGGACCTGACGTTGTCTTCGCGTGTTACGCTTCCTCAGCCATCTTCTTGGCTTGTTCTTCTGCTTCGTCAATACCGCCGACGTACATGAACGCAGCTTCCGGCAGGTGATCCCATTTGCCGTCGCAGATTTCTTCAAAGCTACGGATCGTATCTTCGAGTGCAGTAATCTTACCCGGCTTACCCGTGAAGACTTCCGCGACCAGGAACGGCTGTGACAAGAAGCGTTCAATTCGACGAGCTCGAGCAACAACCTGCTTGTCGTTTTCGCTCAACTCATCAACACCGAGAATCGCGATGATGTCCTGCAATTCGCGGTAACGCTGAAGGATCTGTTGAACTCGGCGAGCACATTCGTAGTGGCGTTCGCCGACGTACTGTGGGTCAAGAATTCGACTCGATGACGCCAGTGGGTCGATCGCCGGATAGATACCCTTTTCAGAGATCTTTCGTTCGAGGTATATAAACGCGTCAAGGTGAGAGAACGCGGTCGCAGGTGCCGGGTCAGTGGGGTCGTCCGCAGGAACGTAAACCGCCTGCACTGATGTAATCGCACCGTTGTTGGTCGAAGTAATTCGTTCCTGGAGTTCGCCAAGTTCCGTAGAAAGCGTTGGCTGATAACCCACAGCAGAAGGCATTCGGCCGAGTAGGGCGGACACCTCAGAACCGGCCTGTGAGAACCGGAAGATGTTATCGACGAATAGCAGTGTGTCGGTACCCGTTGTTTCACGGAACCATTCGGCCATCGTCAGAGCAGATAGGGCGACACGAAGTCGAGCACCCGGCGGTTCGTTCATCTGACCGAACACCATACAGGTCTGCTCGATAACCGAACGACCGGTGTCACCGATCTTTGTTTCCTGCATTTCGAGCCAAAGGTCGTTGCCTTCACGCGTTCGCTCGCCAACGCCTGCGAATACTGAGTAACCACCGTGAGCACTAGCGATTCGAGCGATCAGTTCGGTGAGGATCACCGTCTTACCAAGACCAGCACCACCAAACAGTCCAGCCTTACCACCACGAACGAACGGGGTTAGCAGGTCAACAACCTTAATACCCGTCTCGAAGAGTTCCGTCTTCGCAGATAGCTCAGAAAGTGGCGGTGGATCACGGTGAATGGCCCATGTCTCTTCGTGTGGGACGTCGCCACGCCCATCGATAGGCTTACCGAGCAGATTGAAAACGCGACCGAGTGTGCCCTTACCGACCGGAACCGAAAGGGGAGTGCCAGTGTCGACACATTCCATGCCGCGGACCATACCTTCAGTACTGCCCAGTGCCACGCAGCGAACCTTGCCGCCACCCAAGTGCTGCTGGACTTCGCCAACCACGTCAATTTCGACGCCGTTAACCGTGCCCTTCACATCAAGTGCGTTGTAGATCGCCGGCAAGCCGTCTTCAGGGAACTCGGCGTCGAATGTCGAGCCGATTACCTGTGTCACATTGCCAGTTGCTGTTACTGTCGCCATGGTTGTCTCAATTGTCGTTGAGTTGTCATGTAGTCGAGCCGACCGAAAAAACAGAGTCGGCGACGTATGTTATTCGAGTGCCGCCGCACCGCCGATGATCTCGGCAAGTTCGGAAGTAATCTGAGCCTGTCGAGCTCGGTTGTATTGTTGGGCCAGGTCGCCAGCCATCTCGTCCGCGTTCTCAGTGGCACCCTTCATGGCGACCATTCGAGCAATCTGCTCACTAACGGCCGAATCCAGGAAGCACTTAAACATTCGAGCGCGAAACGATGCCGGAACAATCTCTTCCAGTATCTCAGTAGCGGACGGTTCGAACTCGTAGTCCGTACCCTCTCCGCCTGTTGACTCACCGTCACCGCTTTCGAGACTCTTGATGGGGAGTAGCGTTTCCACCTTCGCCGTTTGTCTCGCGATTGTCTCGAACTCGACATAGGCGACATCGAGCCGATCGATGCGCCCAGCGACGAAGTCCTCGGCATAGCGATTTGCCAACAGTTCGACTTCGTCAAAGGTGGGCTTGTCTTCGAAGTGCGTGTACTGCTGGTCGAGCTCACGCTTTTGGAACGTGAAGAACTTAATTCCACGTTTCCCGGAGACCTCAAGCGAGTAGTTTACGTCGTCGGCCTCAAATTCCCGCATCGTCTTATTTGCGTTACGGAGAACACCACCGTTGTAGCCACCGCAAAGACCTCGGTTAGAGGTCAGAACCAAGAGGACTGCGTTTTCAGTCGTCTCCCGTTGCTGAAGCAACGGGTGTGTGAACTTCAAATCCGCCGAACCGAGGTCGCCAACGATCTCGGCCAGCTTCTTGGTATACGCGGCAGCCTCAGTCGCACGATCCATTGCGCGCTTGAAGCGGCTGGTGGCAATCAATTCCATTGTCCGCGTAATCTTGCGGATATTCTTGACTGCCTTGAGTCGCGTAACGAGTTGTCGGACGTTGGCCATGGGGTAGTTCCAAAGTGTCGCTTGGCGACTGCCGACTGACTCACTCAGTCGACCACAAACATGCTAAACTGTTGCTGCTGGCTCCTTATCCAGCGAAGCAACATATCGCTCTGACCACTCTTTCAGAGCAGCAGCCAACATCTCATTAATCTCGTCACTTAAAGCGTTCTCATCAAGCAACCTGTCGCGGACCTCTGACTTCTCTTGCTTAATGAAGTCCAGCATGTCCTTCTCAGCCTCAGCCACATCCGGCACTGGCACTTCGTCGAAGTAGCCCTTCGCACCTGCGAAGATAGACATCACCTGATCGACAACATGCATCGGCACGTATTGAGGCTGTTTCAACAGTTCGACCATGCGATAACCGCGGTCAAGCTGCTGCTGTGTTGCTTTGTCGAGCTCGGTACCGAGCTGAGCGAAAGCCTCCAGTTCCCGGAACGCTGCGAGGTCAAGTCGTAGTGAACCAGCAATCTTCTTCATCGCTTTTGTCTGAGCGTTACCACCCACACGCGAGACGGAAATACCTACGTTGATCGCGGGGCGGATACCTTTCCAGAACAGGTCCGGCTCCAAGTAAATCTGACCGTCAGTAATCGAGATCACGTTTGTCGGAATGTAGGCGGAGACTTCACCTTCAAGCGTTTCGATGATCGGCAGCGCCGTCATAGAACCACCACCAAGCTCTTCGCTAAGGCGAGCAGATCGTTCGAGCAGGCGACTGTGACAGTAGAACACGTCCCCCGGGAATGCCTCCCGCCCTGGAGGGCGTCGCATAAGCAGCGACAACTGGCGATAGGCGATCGCTTGCTTTGAAAGGTCGTCATAAACACAAAGAGTGTGCTTGCCCTGATACATGAAGTGCTCGGCCAGAGCAGCACCAGCGTATGGGGCAATGTACTGCAGCGGAGCCGGGTCAGAAGCAGAAGCACTCACCACAATGGTGTAGTCCATCGCACCGTGTTCACGGAGTGTTTCGACGACGCCAGCAACACTCGCTGAACGCTGACCACAGGCGACGTAGATACAAATGACGCCAGAGTCTTTTTGGTTCAAGATCGTATCAAGTGCGACAGCAGTCTTACCGGTCTTTCGGTCACCAATGATCAGCTCACGCTGACCTCGGCCGATGGGAGTCATCGCATCGATCGCTTTGATACCAGTCTGCAGCGGTTGCGTGACAGGCTGACGACCAGCAACGCCTGGGGCAGGCGTTTCCAGCGGGCGCGATTCGGTCGCGACGATCGGACCTTTGCCGTCCAGTGGGTTTCCCAGAGGATCGATCACTCGACCGATCATGGCGTCGCCAACAGGAACCGAAAGCAAAGTGCCGGTCGATTTGACTTCCTCACCCTCAGTGATCTCCAAGTAGTCACCGAGAATAATCACACCGACCGAGTTTTCTTCCAAGTTGAAGACTAAGCCGCGCGCACCACTGGCAAACTCGACCATCTCACCGGCCATGGAGTTCGACAGCCCGTAACACCGAGCAATACCGTCGCCAACCTCAAGGACACGTCCAACTTCGGCCGTTTGAATCTGGCCTTTGAAGTCTTCAATTTCCTTCTGGATTACTGAAGCGATCTCGTCCGCTTTGAATTTCATTGAGTGCCCTCTCGCGTAGTGATTCGCGGAGTTGTTTCATCTTTGTCCGCAGGGACGAGTCATAGACCGTGTCACCTACTTGAATAACGATCCCGCCCAGAAGCGAATCGTCGATTTGTTCTTCAATGATCGGTTCGAAACCGAACTTACTCTTCAGCTGCGAAGAGATCTTATCCAGAGCCCCGGAAGACAAGGCTTTCGCCGCCCTCACGAGGACCCTTTGCTTGCCTTCGTTCTTTTCGTATTGAAGCTGAGCTTCGTTACGAATTAACGGAAGCAGGTCCAACCTATCATGCTTGGTCAAGACGCGAAGGAAGTTCGTAAATAGATCGGAACCTCGCCCGGACATCACTCGGTCAATAAGCCCGAGCTTCTCATCACGACCAACAATTCCGCTTGTCAGTACTTGTCCAAACTCAGGGTTCTTCTCAAGCACGTCATCAATGAACGAACCAAACTCTTCCAGAGCCTCCCCAGATGTCCCATCACCAGCAGCAGCCAGGAATGAGCGTGCGTAGGTTCGCGCGATTGCCTGTGCACTGGGGTCTTCCAGAACGTGGCTAGGTCGGCTGTGGCTTTTTTCCGAGTCAGACATTCGATTTGATTCAGTCAGATTAGGAGTTAGCAACCTGCTGCAGCGCGTCTTCAACAAGGCGATCTTGGTCAGAGTCATTCAGAGCACGACCGAGCACATGCTCTGTTGCACCTGTAACCTGACCTGCCATGCCGTCAAACAACTCATTCAACGCAACATCTTTTGCTCGACCAATCTCTTCCACCGCCCGATTGCGGCTGGATTCGGCCTCGCCCTGAGCGGCTGCGATGATATCCTGACTTGTCCGTTCGGCATCCCGCCGAGCTTCGGCGATGATCTCCCTTACTTCATCCTGAGTTGAAGCAAGTTTTGCTTCATGCTCCTTCAGAAGTTCCTCCGCCTTCGTAAGTGCATGCTGCGTTTCAGCCGCAGCTTGCCGACGATCAGCCTCACGCTTGTCGAGACCCGAAATTAGCGGACCCCACGCGAGTGCTTTCAGCGCAAACACGAATAGTAAAAAGGCAATGATCGAGAAGATGACAAGGTCGGTACCTTCCCCCTTCTCACCACGAGGATCGAGTGGAGGGCCAGAGGCATGAGCCTCGCCCTCATGATCACCGTGATCATCAGCAGCGTGTGCATCGCCTCCCTTTTCCGCCTTCTCTTCTGCCAAAGCAGTGACAGGAGCAAACGTAAGAAACGACAACGTAACGATGCCAAGCATCAGAATTCTGAATCTCGACATGGCGAAACCACTCAGAGGTCAGGAACGCAGGAACAGAAACAGGTACAATTACGCAGTCAGGTATGCCATAAGGATACCGAAGAACGTTGCACCTTCGATCAGAGCAGCTGCAACAACCATGGCACCACGGATATCGCCAGCAACTTCCGGCTGACGAGCCATGCTCTCAACCGCAGCAGTACCAATCTTGCCGATACCGAGAGCTGCACCGAAGACCAAGATCCCGATACCGAACGCAGCACCACCGAGGTTGATACTCGTGCCACCATCCTGAGCCATTGCAGGCAGAGCCATAACGAAAAACGCCGCCATAGCGAAACTTGTAACCTTAAGGATACGACTCACTTGAAATCTCCTGTCGCGAAATCGAGTTGGTTCCCGGAAGGAATCCGAACGAAATGTTTAGTGTTCGTGAAGTCCCGTCGCGATAAAAATTGTCGCGAGGAAAGAGAATACATAGGCTTGAATAAAGGCCACCATTAACTCCAACAACCCGACGCCAACTTGGCCAAGGACGCTCGCAGGGGCAACAATGTAGTAGGCCGAACCAGCCTTTGCCGCCATCGAGATGAAGATAAGTAGCAAGCCAAGGACGGTGTGACCGCCCATAATATTGGCAAAAAGCCGAATAGCCAGAACGCCGTGCTTGATAAGAAAGCCGACGATTTCAATCGGAATCAAGATTGCAACAACAGCCAAGTCCATCGGGCCTTTGACTTCAATACCGCCCATGAAGTTCTTGAAGAACCCACCAAAACCGATCTCTTTCATACTGTAGAAGATCGTCGCGGCGAATGTGACAGCGGCCAAGGCCACAGTCACACTAATCGAGCCAGTGGCTGACCCAAGCATTGGAATTGCGCCGAGCAAGTTACATATCAGAATGTAGAAAAAACACGTCCAGACGAATGGGAGGTACTTATCGGCATGATGGGAAACATCCGCCGCGTGAGCCACAGCATGTGACTCATGACCTTCCTCTCCGTGCCCGTGATCATCGTGATGGTGCGCCTCGCCAATAGTTGGCCGCACAACTTCATCACGAATGAATAGAGCGATGGCTTCCCAGAAATTCCAGAAGCGACCTTTCACCGGCTGACCACTTCTCGCACGGCGAGCAAGCCCACCGAAGATGAAGAGGGTCATGAAGCCAGCAACGACCTGCAACACCATGAACTTCGTAATCTGGAAGCCCATGATCTCAGGCAGATAAAGCTTCTGATGAAACGGAAGCTCGAAGTACGGGAAGTCCCGTACGTGATGAAAGTAGTCTTCGCCGCCACCCGCGCTCATGACGAGATCCTTCGAGTTAGAGGCAATGAGCGAAGCATTCCGACGGTATCAACCGCAAGCAGTGTGGCGTAGACCAGCACAACCCATAGGAAGAAATTCGGGAAAGTCAAAGAGGGGAACCCCTCTTTGGCGATCACACACACTCCGAACACCAGAGCCATCCGAACTCCGGTCGCGAACAATAGACCTGCTGTACTGTCACGCGTTGACGCAGGAAGTAAACTGCCAACCAAAGTTGGCAGAAGACAGGCCAGAGCCGTAGCAAACACAGCAATCACACCTGACGCAGAACCGAAGTACCACGCAAAGGGCAGGAGCACGACAGTTACAACAGCCGTTGCGGCTATAGCGAATGCGATTCCCTGCGGCTTTTGATTTGACGATTCGTATGAGCTCAAGGCTCGCCTCGGTTCTTTGTGCGTTCAGCCGCTTTATCCATTTGGTGCATCAATCTGACCAGCTCTCGCAGACCGAAAGCAAATCCAAGCACAGCACCAACTACAATACCCCAAGGCGAAAAGCCATATTGCCCATCCACCCACAGTCCAATGAGAGCGGGAACGACAAATTGCATCGCTGCGGAAGTAGCCCGCGATCCCCAATACATACTCTTGGCGAAACCACCAGAATCGTGACCCCCGCGTTTGCGTGGTTGATTCATGTAAGTCGTTGCCGGGAAATAGTAAAAGTCGCCTCGGACCGCGGGAGTCTATCGACGCCAAAAATGAGTGTCAACGAGCCACAAACCTCAACGTTTTAGTTTTCTCATAAGCGACAGGGGTTTTTCTCGGAAACGAATGTGAGTGCATTTTCCGATGACATCAAAGCGTCTACGACCCACATCAGTGGACCAAGTTTGCCCAGTCGCAATCCGTTTATGAAAGGGGCTGAAGCAGACGATTGGCTAGCGGAGCGGAAGGTAAATCTCAGTTTCATACTCCGACGGAACGTCAGTGTGATGTGGAGATTTGCGATAGATCTCAAATGTCCCGAGCTTCGCCTGTTTCAGTTTCTTGTACCGAGCATGCTGATTGGCAGCACTCCAGCCGTTACCCAAGTGGGTGTAGCAACCCGTTTGATCAACTCGCAGTGCCTTGCAGGCAGGTAGAGACCAAACCTGCAGACCCTCAAGCTGTTCTGCCGCGGAATCAGGGATCATGAATCCGGTGATATAGCTGAACAGCCCTTGGCTCATCTTAAAGCCCGTATACACCGAAACTCCTTCTTCCGCCGGAAGCTTCAGAGTAAGAAATCTTGCTTCCGCCAGCTCGATCGACCGGCCCATATCTTCAGCGATATCGTTTACGTGACAGGTGCTGGTTACACCCGCCATTCGAATCGGTCCTACAGATTCAACGCCTTTGATTTCCGTACTGGCTGATACAGAACCAGTTTCCAGCCACTCCTTGAGCATCTTTAGTCCGCGGTCGTAGTCCATTCCAATCATGGTCTTCATCATTGGCTTCATGAAGAATAGAAACC